>CAZTBX010000025.1:0-4811 GCA_964612035.1 uncultured Planctomycetia bacterium | reverse complement strand
CAGACGCACGTACGGGATGCGGAACACTTCGGAGAGTGCTTTCATCAGGTCCTCTTCCGCGATGAACTTCTTACGGACGAGGATCATGCCTAGAAATTCCTGCGTTTTTTTCTGCTCATCCAGCGCGATCAAGAGCTGGTCCTTTCGGATCAGTTTCTTTTCAATTAAAATCTCGCCCAAAAGCATATTTAGCTCCAGACGAAAAGCGCAAAGCGCAAAGCGCAAAACTGTTGTGTCGCTTCGCGACTCTTATACAAGCCACGCAGTGGCTCCATAACTTTTCGCTTTTCGCTTTTCACTTTTCGCTGTTTTCGCTCACGCAAGTGCCCCAATCATATAAAATTCTCCCTCCGCCCTCTTATCCATCTTTCCTGATAGAATTTTTTCACATCCGTCCAGCGTCTGGCCGATCGGGACGTGGTCGCCTTTGCGGCCGGTGTATCTTTCAGCCACCGAGAACGGCTGCGTTAGGAAATTTTGGATCTTGCGCGCCCGTTCGTAAAGCGTCCTGTCCGCCTTTGAAATTTCGTCGATGCCGATGACGAGCACGATGCGCCTGAGCTCCTCGTATTTCTGGAAAAGCCGCATGACCTCCTGCGCCACGTCGTAATGCCGGCGGCCGACAACATCCGGGTCGAGATTCGAGGAAGACGACTGAAGCGGATCGATGGCAGGGTAAAGGCCCATCTGAGCCCTTTCTCTTGAAAGCACCATCAGGGAATTCAGGAACGAGAATATCGCGACCACCGCCGGGTCCGTGAGGTCGTCCGCGGGAACGTACACGGCCTCGATCGAGGTGATGGAACCGCCGGCCCCCTGGGAGTCACGGATGCGCTCGTGGAATTCCCCGGACTCGGCCAAAAGTGTCGGCTGATAGCCGGTCTCCGAGGGCACGCGGCCTAGCAGCGTCGAGATCTCGGCGCCGGCCTGGATGAAACGAAAAACGTTGTCCGCGAAAAGCAGGACGTCCTTGTTCTGCCTCTGGATGGCCTCGGCCATCGTGATGCCAGTCATGGCCACGCTGTAGCGGGCGCCTGGCGGGTCGTTCATCTGGCCGAACACCATCATGGTCTTTTTATGCAGGCCATGCTGCCTGAGCTCATGGTACAGTTCGTTCCCCTCACGGAGACGCTCGCCGATGCCCGCGAAAACACAGCTACCCTGGTGCTTGTGCACGATGTGATGGATGATCTCCAGTACCAAGACACTTTTCCCGAGGCCGGCGCCGCCGAGAATACCGGTCTTCGTTCCTTTCACGAGCGGATAAAGGAGATCAATGATCTTGATGCCCGTCTCCAGTACCTCTTCCCCTTTTTTCTTTTCACGACTGTAATCCGGGACCTGCGTGCCGAGCTCGGAGCGGCGTATCGGCCTCTTTTCGTCGCACTGGATGGCACCCTGCTTGTCCAGCGGTTCTCCGATCGCGTTGATCACTCTCGAATACAAACCGTCGCCGACGGGGATCTCTATCGGCCGGCCGGTAGAACGCGCCGGAGCGTGGCGCTGGAGATTCATCGTCGACTGGATCGCGATACAGCGCGCTATATTCCCCGGAAGATGCTCGGCGACCTCGAGCGTGAGGCGGCGTCCGTCCAGCGTTTCGGTCTCGATGACGTGGTACACGTCCGGCACGTCGAGCACGTTCTCGAAGCGCACGTCGACCACCGGTCCCTGCACGCCCACGACCTTTCCGGCCAGTCGGCCGTTCAGCTCATTTGGCATAGATCTTCCTCGAGGCGAAAAGCTCTCTCATGTTCTGATCGATGGCCTCGTGCCGGCGCCTGAAATACTGCAGCGTGAGGCCTTGGTTCAGGTCGGTGATCTTGCGCGCGCTTTCCTCAAGATGCACGAAACGCGCCGCCTGTTCGGCGATGCGCGCCAGGCCGAATATCTGGTACAGCCGCTCGCCCACGTAAAGGATCACGAGGTATTCGAGAATGTCCTTAAGCTCCGACTCAAATATCGGCGAAGAGACCGCGGGTGCCGTCGCGGGTGCCTCGGGTTTCGTGAAAGGCACCAGTACTTCGGACTCGATAGAATGCACGGTGAGCGAAATGGCTTTCGGATACACGACCTCCAGAGAGCACACCTGCTGTGAAAGGATCTTTTTCATGACGTGGTCGCGCAAACTCACGGCCTGCGCATGTCGGTCGTTGTCCACGACGCCCGGAAAGGCCTCGAAACGCATTCTCATCTCCTGGGCATACAGCTGGCCGCGCTCTCCGACGACCAGCAGTTGACCGCGATGCGCCCTCGCACTGTCGATAGCCCGCGTGATCACCTGCGAGTTGATCGGACCCGCGAGCCCCGCGTCCGAAGTGACCGCGATGACGGCACGCACGCCGACCCCACGCTGGAGGAACGGGTGCTGGATCTTGGCGGGATCGATGCAATCGAAGAAATCGGCGAGCGTCTTCCCAAAAAAATTGCCTTCGGCGCGCTTTTTTTCGAGCACATGATACTGCGAGACGGCGACCAGCTTCAGCGCCTCAAGCAGCGAGGCGAAGCTCTTGTTGAACTGGATATTTCTTTTGATGGAGATCGCGGGCATCACGTGAGTGCCGCCTTTTCGATGTATTTTTTCAGCAGGTCCGTGAGGCCTTCCTTCGAGGCATCGGGCAAACACCCGCTTTTTTCGATGTCGGCGATGAGCGAGGGCTTCGCCTTGACGGCAAAAGCGAAAAACTCGCGCTTGAAGCGTTGTATCTCTTTTGCGGGTAAAAGGTCCAGCGCGCCCTTGTTCAGCGCGAACAGGAAAAAAATCTGCTCCACCATGGAGATCGGCTTGTTTTTTTCCTGCTGGAGAAGCAGCGTGAGCGCCTCTCCCCGCCGAAGGCGGGCCTTGGATTCCGTCGAAAGGCCGCCGGACCTGAGCTGCGTCATCTGCAAAAGCTCCTGATGCTGGAGGTATTCGAGGCGTAGGTTGCGGCTGACTTCCTTCATCGCCGGCCACTGTCCTTTGTTCCCGATACGGGACACCGACAGGCCGAAGTCCACCGGCGGCTTGAAACCTTTATTGAAAAGAGGGGTGCTGAAATACACCTGGCCGTCTGTCATCGAAATGATGTTCGTCGGAATATAGCCGGTGATATCTCCCTGCAGCACTTCGACGATCGGAAGAAATGTCATGGAGCCGCCGCCAAGCTCCGGTGTAAGGCGTCCCGCTCGTTCCATGAGCTGGGAGTGGACGTAAAAAATGTCACCCGGGTACGCTTCGCGGCCAGGCGAACGCTCCAGGAGAAGTGATATCTGTCGGTACACCCACGCGTGTTTCGTCAGGTCATCGAATACCACGAGCACGTGCCTGCCCTTTCGCATGAAATATTCGCCGATCACGGCGGCCGAGTACGGCGCGATGTACTGCTCGCCGGCGGAAGTGGAAGCGACGGCGCTCACGACCACGGTGTTGGCCATCGCTTTTTTTTCATGCAACAGCGACAGTGTTTTTAAGAGGCTCGCATACGGCTTTCCGATGCAGCAGTAAATGCAGACAGTCCCTTTGTCTTTTTGGTTCAGGATCGCATCCAAGGCCACGGTGGTCTTGCCAGTACCGCGGTCACCGATGAGAAGCTGACGCTGGCCTTTGGCGATCGGAATGCCTGCGTCGAGGCAGAGACTGCCGCTTTCAAGCGCTTCAGTGAGTTCTTGGCGGTCGAGCACCGCCGGCGCGTCGCCAAACACCGGCAGTTCCACATCCGCCGCGAGGGCGCCAAGAGGATCCACCGGCTGGCCCAGCGCATTCACCGTCCGCCCGAGAAATGCCTCACCGGCCGGCAGCGTGAACGCCTCGCCGCGATTGTAGATCTCATTGCCGCTGTGTATGCCCTCGGCGGGGCCGAGCACCAGCACCTGCACGCGGTGCTCGTCAAAACCCATGACCAGTCCCTTCGTGCCTTTTTCGAACTCGAGCACCTGCCCATTGATCGCCGAAGGCAGATTGCCGGCGCTTACGATGAATTTCTTGACCGAGTCGACGCGGCCGATCTCGCGGACTTCGAGGCGCGGCGAGTTTTTAGTTCGAGCGGGTGCGTTTGGCATGCTTGGCGGCTTCCCTCACCCGGGACTTGAGCGTCCCGTCGATCTCCACGTTCGCGAGCGTCATCCGGAACCCGGCGATCAGCGAGGCATCGACCTGTTCGTACAAACGAACGTCCCTGTGGATCTTTTCTTTTATTTTCTTCTGAAGCTTTTCCTTTTGGTCGGCGGTGAGCGCATGCGCGGACACGATGTGTGCTTCACGGACGTCATCGGGCACACGCAGGCGCGAAAGATCGTCCAACCCGTGCTTGAACGCCTCCTCCACCCATCGCGAGTGCATATCTTTGTTGATCTCGGCGGGCAGAAATCCCTGAAGCAGCTCCGACGCCTTTTCGATGGACGCGGTGGCGAGCCTGTCCTCCCATTCTTTCAGCATCATTTTTTTGGCCTGTTCGGCCTGGGCTAGGATCTGTTCGCTTTTCAGACGGGCCTCCTCCAAAAGCTGGTCATGCGCCTGCCGGGCCTCCTCGAGAATGGAGGCCTGCACCGATTCGGCGGCGGTCTTCGCCTTCACGAAAGTTTCGTCGTAGTAGCGCTCGGCGTCTTCCATGCGCTTTTTGGCCTGCTCGTCCTTCTGGGTGTAATCCTGATTCAGCTGATTGAGATGCGTAGTGGCCGACGTGACATGTCGCGCCAGGATGACGCGGAGAAAAAGGATGAGTCCCGCGAAGAGAGCCAGTTGCAGAAACACCAAAAAGAAAAAAAGCATGCACACTCCGAAAATAGGAGCGTATAGCGTTTAGCGTATAGAAAAGGAACTCCCCGCTATCTGC
>CAZTBX010000024.1:0-6730 GCA_964612035.1 uncultured Planctomycetia bacterium | reverse complement strand
GCGATCACCGAGGAGGATGAGCGTCGCATCGAGGCGGAGAAGCAGGCCTTCGAAATTGAGTGGACGGGGATCGAGGACGACCTTCGGGATCTCGAGACGATGGAAGGTGTGATCGCATTGATCAAAAGGATAGAGAACGTCGGGCACTATCGGGCATTCCACCGCAACGACCTGTCGGCTTTTGACGCGAAGCTGAGCGGGGCATTCCAAAAAACCCAAGAAGCGGCCCAGGTGATCGTTTCAAAAGAAAATGCGTCATCGGAAAATATGGCCTCTCAGCTGGAGATCATTCTGCAAGGTCTTTCCGGGTTCAACCATCGTCTTTCTCTGGACGAGAGAAAGACGGTTTACGAGGCTTGGAGATCATCGCAGCCGTCTCTGGCGAAGACATTTGACGTGGCTTTCGCGATCGAAGCCGGCCAGCAGGTGTTCCTGAATTGGGCGAGCAAGGCCCACGCGAATATGGGCGGCATGCGGGACTATGCGGCGCTAAACGCCTTTCTCGATGAGTTCTATGCCGAAGCGAAAAAAGGCAGCTCCCTATTCTACGGTGCGGAAGCGCCCGTTTACCACAAGATCGTCGAAAGTCTTCTGGCCGAAAGTGAAAAATGGGCTATCGAGATCGCAAAGACAGGCCCTGCGGATGCGGATAGTTTTGAAAAGGTCGTGCGCCGGCTTCAATACGAAACGCTGGATCTGGAAACGCAGAAGGACAAATTACAGGCGTGGCGCGAGGCGCTTTCGCACGCGGATGCTTCGGCGAGGGAAGCATACGAAAAAATATTGGTCGATGCGCTCGGGCGTGCGGCCAAATATCAGGACCTGAAAGTTTTCATTGATCAAGCCTCGAGCACCGTCAAGGAAACGCAGAACGCGGGCCAGCTGACGGGGATCAAGGACTTACTCGATCGTATCGCCGCAGAAGAGCAAAACACTTTGCCATTTTTAGGCGGGGAAGCGCAGAAAATGAAACGCTCGCTTGAGGCGCTCAGATCCGAGGCGGAAGCAAAGGCGTTGTCTGTGCTCGTGGCCGAAGCCAAGAACAAGCGGCAGGTCGATGACGCGCTCGTGAACGCGGCCTCGAGCGTCTTGAGTGCCATGCGTTATGAGGATATGCCGGTGGACCGGCAGGCCGCGGGGTTCGAGCGCTGGGAAAGAGCCTTGCGTTCGATGTTTGAAGCCGATCCCTTGTATCAGACATTGCTGACAGACTCGAAACCAGTTTCTGGGTTTCAGGGGCGCCTGCAATTTTGGCAGATGATGGAAGTGGTCAAATCCAAGTTGAAGGCCGTCGCGACGCTCGATATCGCTTCTGAGGGTTTCATCGCGCTTGTCGCCAAGATGACCGCAAACCTGTATCTACCTTTCACCGGCATCGTCAGCCAGGATATCGCGGCCATCGAGCTTCCTTTGAACGAAAATCTTTTGGCGGATCTTCAGGCTTTTCTAGCGAGTCTCCCGATCGAAGATCTCCCGCCTTACAAACAGGCGGCTTTCAAGATGTCCGTTGAGGAGGCACTTCTGAGCATTGTTAAGAGGAACAAAGCTCTCAACTCCTTATCCGACCCAATGGTGAACCGCTTTTTGGATGCGATCGATGCGCGATTCAGAGAAGCGTCGGCGAAGCGTCTCGCTGAAAAGCCGTCTGCAGGTGGGATCGAATCCAGGTCTGTCATCATAGAATTGGCTTTTCGTGATCTCGAAGAAAAGCGCATGAAGCAAGCGGAGGACAGGGTCTCCAAGATCAGAGAGACATCGGCGGATGAGATCTCACGCGGGGATTTTCTCGTCGAAGTGCGCGCGGCACTTGGTCAAGCCGAAAGTGAACTGCGCCGGCTTCCCTCCGTTTTGATCAATGCGCCGTCGGAGCAGTATTTGATGAGGCTGAAGGCTCTAGAGCAGCGTTTCGAACGTCTTGTCGGCGAGGCGCGGGCCGAGCTCAAGCGTAAAATGCAGGATAACACCGTTGGCCTGGATGAAAGAGTGAGACTCTTTTCGTACCTGACGGTGAATGAAGTTTCGGCGGAGAATTTATTCAAGAGTCCGTTCGCTCTCACCTGGGCGGAGATCCGAGAGATCCACGAGAGTTTGGGGAACGACACCGCGTTGGCCGCCGCGAAGACGCAGCGCAAGAAGGCTGTTGAATATTGGATGCAAAGACGACCGGACTCGCGCGCAGAATCGCTGATCCAGGAAGCCAAAAACCTTGGGATCAACGACTCGGCCGTGCAGAAATTCATCGCCGCCGTGGAAGCACAGCGCACAGCTCTAAACGAACAGAAGAAAGCGTTCGATGCCGCTCTCGAACAGGCCGGAAAGGATATCGGAGACGCGTCTCAGAGCTCGGCGCAGAGAATGCTGCGCTGGAGTGAACTTTTGCGCCGCGCCTCGATCGAACTGGGTCTGTATGGGGAGGGAGATGAGCGCGGAGGGAAGATCCGTCAGATCCTGGCGCTGTATGACACACACCAAAAACTCATTGCGATCGAGAAACAGGCTGTAGAGGAATTCGCAAGGTGGTCGAGTCACATGGAAGACCGTCTCAGGACTCTGTCGGCCGAAGAGGGGACGCAGGCGGTGATGGCGGTGTTGGCCGGTCTTGAGCGCGAAAAAATGGAAAAAGGTTTCGAACAACGCCTTTCAAGCGTCGAATGGCGCACGCGCCTGAACGACAGCAGAGCCATTTTTTACCACACCGCTTTCATGAAGGTGATGGAGATCATGGGTCTCCGTTCTCTGGGAGACGAAGGGTTGCCTCTCCAGTTCGGGCAAGCTCTGGAGTCATTTTCTAAAGGACTTGAAAACACGCCGATGCTTCTTCGTAAGCAAATGTCCAGTGCCGCTTACACGGCCCTCACGCAGATCGCGCAAAAGAATGATGCTCTCAGGCAGGCCATCGCGAATGCCCGGGAGGAACTGGATAAGTCCTCGAGAATTTATACGAGCGAGGGCAAGGTGCTCGGTAAAGCGCTGGAAAACAAGGCTGTCGATACTCAGGACGCCGAAATCCTTCAATTCATAGAAATGAAAAAGGCCGTGGACGCATTGTCCGTCGCTGAAACGCAGCCAGTCCAAGCCTCCGACGAAGTGGTATCGGCTTTGGAAGAGGTTTCTAGCAGGTTCAAGTCCGTGAGCTCGTCCGGCAGTGTTGAGATCGACATCGCGAAAGTCGAAGAGAGTCTGGCTCAAACCTCGCGTTTCGAGGTGGGGGCCGAAGCCATGGCCGGATGGTCAGGGATCGTTGACGCGTATGTGCATCTCAAGTTTGGGGGCACGAACGAAGAGGCCGTTGAGCATAGACGGCTGATCACGGAGTTTCAGCGTTTGAAGCAGGCACTGCTGACCAAGATGACCCATGAGCTGGCCGCCCGGCAAATGCTCGAGTCCATTTCAAAAGGCGAAACTAATTTCACCGGCGAACAGGTCCTGCAGGCCCTGCATCAGCTAAACTCCCGCGCAGGCGTCGAGTCACTCACGGTGCTCGATCTTTATGAATCTCTCACGGCCATCGCCGGCGCGAACGTCCGTATGGAAAAGACCGAAAAAGACGGAACGAGTGTCTATGTCAGTCCGAATGTACTTGCTTCGCTGATCCGGACGGCTTTCTCTTTCGTGTCCAATCAACTGTCCGGTCCCGACAGCGGAAAGATCGTCATGGCTGAACAAGGAAAATCGGCTGCGGCGGAACAATACCTCGCGAGTGTTAAGAGCATGCTCGAATCGGAGAGAAAGGCGCTCGCGAATTACGGAGTGGCCAAAGCGCTCGAGAAACATGCGCGCGAACTGTCTCCCGAGGTGGCACAAAAAGCGGCAAATATTTTGGCACAAGCGGAGATAACACTCTTATCGTATGGCATTGAACGGCCGGATGAAGTCGCCGTCGGCGGATCGTCACTGGCCACCGAGGTTTACCTGGATCACTGGGCGGTGCAGGTCGGTTTGCAGACTTTCGAGCAGGTGCTTTCCAGTTTTGCGTTGAACGGCAAAGCCTGGACGCGGACGGTGACGTCAGAGACCGTCGTGGAGTTCTACGAATCGGCCTCACGAAGTGCTGGTTTTCAAGTGAGCGGGGTCTCTCCCGAAGGCATTCAATCCATCGGTGGGAGCACCAACAGTCTCCTGTCGATATCGGACAGAGTTTCGCTGGAAACCGCGCTCCGACTTTCGATACTCACGAACCGCTGGGGCACGGAAGTTCTGCGTTCGGGACAGAGCTACGACGTGAGTGCGATAGCTACCGTGCAGATGGACGGTTATAAGATGATATTCCCCGTGGATGTTGCCTTTGGATCTGACGGAGAGATCTACACCCTCGGAATGGGTGTTAACACGAAGACCGGGCTGAGCGTCGAGGCCGGTATTCTGTACAACAGCCAACTGCGAAGATCGGCGCCATGGTTCAACGCCGATTATTATGAGAAAAACGCCCGCGTGAATATTGGAGTCGCCTACGAGGGCGGCGGAAAAGCGTGGAGTCTGCGTGGGAATTTCAGACCGACGGATATTTTCTCGTTCCAAGGAGAGGGGACTCTTGATGAGAACGGCCAAATATTGGTGACTTCACGCGTGACGCTGAATCCTCAAGGCGCCGTCAGCGTGTTTGTCGACACGAGGAACGACCGTGAAGGCAAGGTCACCGTACAGCCGACGGTGAATATCAACTCCTTGCCGCTCGGGCTAGAGGGGTCACTGCAGATATCAAGCGAGCAGGTGAGAGGCAGTGTGGTCCAGAGGTTTCTCAATTATTTCAAGGCGCTGACACATTTTTCCTATAAGACGAAACAGGGCGAGTTCCAGGTGGCCGATGTGGGACTCGGTTATGCACGCCATACGCTGGATGCCAATGCGATCTATTCACCGCAGTACAAAGAGGGCCGGCTGCGTGTCGGAGTGAACCAAGGGATTTTTAATGCATCGGGAGAAGTGACGACCCGCGGTTCCTGGAGAATAGGCGGTACCATCCGACTCGGCCGTGGAAACGGCAGGGAAAATCGCGTTCTCACGAACCGGCTTTTGTTTACCCAGTACCTTCCTGAGATAGCCCAATCCCAGCCGGGAAAAGAATTTTCGAAGTCTGTCGCAGCGGCAGTGAAGAGCGCCGCTTCCGCGAAGTCCGCCGAGCAACTCGTGGCCGCCACGGCGAAATTGGATGCGATGAGCCATGATTTCGATCAGTACAAGGAACAGCTGAACGCCCTGCGTCAGCAGGGAGAGCTCGACCGAGCCAAATGGCTTTCGATCTCGCTTGAAATGACAAAAGTGGCTTCCATGCTTCAGGATATCGCCAGACAGCTTGAATCGCGGAGCGTGTCTCTCGCCAAGGAATCCAAAACGGCGGAATGGATGAAACAAAAAGAGGCCCTGGGTAAGACGCTGAAAAGCGTGGAGGCATCCATTGAGAACTTTATTGCCGCCCAGAACGAAGCTTACAAAGGATTTATCGCGGCCTCCGAATCGGCCGAACGAAAAGTGACGGAAGCGGCCGCCCAGGCCGGCAGAAATTTTGATCGGGTTTCCGGATTCGTTTCCACGATCGCAAGAGAATCGGACGACCTGGAGGCGAAGCTTCCTTTGCAGGCGGAGATCCTGGCGGCCCCGATCAGACAGGCGGCACAGGAATGGGAAAAAGTTTCCGTATCACAAACTCAGGAAATGAAGGACTCGATCAAAGCGCTGACGGCCGCTTTGAGAGGGGCTCATGCTTTTTCTTATGCCGGAGATGAGAACCAGCGTGCGATCGAAGCAAGACAATGGGCCGAACTCATCGTCGGCGGAGATCTCAATCGTCTATTCGCTGAAACGCAAATAGAGCGTTATGACGCTCTTGCCGGAGCGCTCGGTACGGAAGCCGGAGCTGACGAACTGCTCTATTGGGCCGCTGTCGCCTCTTATAAAGGAAGCGAATGGGTTGTTCAAGAACTCCATCACCGGTCTCTGATCGCGGGGCAATTCAAACGGCTCTACGGACATTCGTTTGACCGTTCCAATGAAGACGATAATCAGAGAATGACGATCCTGTCGGGCCTTCTGCGTTTCATGACCATCCAGGATTTGAGCGAACGAATGGAATTGATCTCCAAATACCGTGAAGATCTGGAGGCGCTGACCGGGAAAAAGGATGACCTTATGTCCACGCTTCAATGGGGAGAAACACTTCGCGTGTGGCAGGAGCGCGGGTGGGACATCCGCTCGACACTTCAACTCATGAAGCTGTTTGTGACGGCCGTGCAGATTGATAAGAAAACACGACAGGTTTTTGATAAAGATCTCACGCGTTCGAATTCAGGCGTTTCACTGGAACTGCAGGTGTATGCCGCTTCCGCGCAGGAATCGGGGATAGTGCCCGAGTCCGGCCTTTCCAAAGAATTCATCGCGGAGTACATACAAAGCGAGGCGCTTTATTCCGAAAAGATCGATGGCTTTCTCAACGGCTCGCTCCTGAATGCCAAACGCTATGTCACGCTGCTGTTGGCCATGCAAAAACAGTGGCAGGAGGCAGGCAAGCCGAACCTGAAGGGCAGAGAGGATGAATTCATCGCGGCCCTCAAGCTGATGAAAGAAAACGCCGAGAGCGATGCAAGCATGACAGGCAATCTTTTTGACGGAAAACTCGATCTCGATGATCTCGGCCACATGGAACGCCTCGTTTATTATGCGCTGCACCATATGGGCGTGGCCGATGAAAAGCCCGGGATGACGGGCGCCGAGCTCATGAAATATGAAGCCGATA
>CAZTBX010000023.1:0-2675 GCA_964612035.1 uncultured Planctomycetia bacterium | reverse complement strand
AGGCGACCCGCTGGTGAACATCCTGAAAGACCTAAAAGAACCTTACTTTGAAATGGACGAAAATCCCACCGCCGAGTCGCTGGCGAAGCTCATCTTTGATTACGGCAAGTCCAAAGGCCTGCCGATCTCCCAGGTCACTTTCTGGGAAACGCAGAGCTCTTCGGCAAGCTACAAAGAGAAGTGAAGAAGATGGCCAGCTGTGTTTTAGCGTGGAGCGTATAGGAGGTCTTCTAAACGCTCTACGCTATCCGCTAAACGCTAATAATTTAGCCCCCATAATGCCACGGCGTGTCGCCCATAGTGAGCGGCGGCACCTCCCTCAAAACCTCCGCCTCCACCACTTCGGCGATAATGACACAGTGGTCGCCGGATTCCAGCGAATTTCTCACCTCGCATTCGAGATAACACACGGCGTCTTCGAGCACAGGTGCGCCCGTTTTTTTCGTCGTGTAAGGAACGGTGCCGAAACGGTTGCCGTCCGACGGCGTGGGCTTGAAAAACTGCTCCAGGATGTGCTTGTCGGTCTTGGCCATGAAATTCACAGAAAAGGCCTTGCCCTTTTGGATGAGGCCTAGCGACTGCGTCCCGACACGCACACCGAGCATCACTAGCGGCGGCTTCATCGAACACTGGGAAAACCAGCTACCGGTGAACGCGTGACAACGGTCGCCATCTTTTAGACCGATGACGTAAAGACCGTAAGGAATTTTTCTGAGTATGCTTTTTTTCGCCTGCTCGTCCATGCCGCTCTCCCGCGCGTATAGGCTAATCTAAACCGAAGACCCAATCAAGACATTTCACTTAAAATGGAGGCAGTTCCCCCTCTGAGATCGGCGTTTCCCGGATAAGTTTTTCACGGATCAGCATGTCTCTCAGACCTTTCAGATGCACCCACATGTCTTTGCGCTTTCGCGGGTCATAAAGAAGGTAGGCCGGATGAAAAAGCGGCATGCAATCGATGTGAAAACGTGGGTGCGGAATAAGGGTGCCGACCTGCGATGAAAAAGCCGTTTTCAACGCCGGGAACACGTGTTTGCAGGCGGTAGCGCCGAGCAGAATGATCACGCGCGGCGACATCAGCTCTATCTGTTTTTCTAAAAATGGCAGGCAGCTCTCCGCTTCCTCCTTTGTCGGAACACGATTATCCGGCGGACGGCATTTCAGCACGTTCGTGATCAGCGTGTCACGATCCGTATCGACGCCAATAGAGGCCATCATCTTGTCTAGAAGCTTCCCCGCACGTCCGACGAAACAAAGTCCCGCCTTGTCCTCTTCGGCGCCCGGCGCTTCGCCGATGATGAGCATCTTCGCTGCGGGGTTTCCGCGGTCGAAGACGATATTCGTCCTGGAATGAGAAAGCGGGCATTTTTGGCAATCGGCCTCAATAAAACGCTTTTTGAATTCAGCGTAATCGAGTTTTTCTGAAAGCAGCTCGTCGGTCGCGTGCGTCATGAGGGAGATGCGTTCCCAAGCTTGAGGATCTTCCATGCGCCGGAGTCCATTCCCAGCTCTTTTTGGGAAGTGCTCACGGTGACAAAAAGGACCTCGGGATCTTTCAGGACGGAAAGCGGTACTTTCACAAGAAGCCTTTTCTTCCAGAGCTTGTAGGTAACCCCTTTCACCGAGGTCGTCCGCGTCCAATCGTTCGCAAAGAGCTTGCTGCCCACGAGTCGGAGGCTCAGTTTCGGCATCGCCGAAAAAGTCGTCCCCTTTTTGTAGCTGAAGATCTCCATCGCCGTGATGCCGATCTCATCGAAAGCGCTTTTCAGCGAAAGATCACAGTAAAAGTCCTTATCGTGTACGTCGTAGCCCATCGCGGGCTCGGATAGCGCCGCCTCTTTCGTATCCGGAGCGGATGAGACTGGCAGCAGACCCTGCGCGCCGTCATCATAGTGAAGCTCGTTGGATCTCACAAAGGACATGAGGAAATCTCGATTGTAGGCTACTTGGCTTTTGTAACGCAAAAGCGCTTCAGCCTTCGCGTTTTTCTGTTTGGTCGTGAGTGGAAACGACGACCAGTGAGGCGTTTCATTGACGCCGCGTGGCGGTTTAAGTTCAGATGCGCTGGACTTCCTTTCCGGCCAGCCATGCGCGTGGATCACGTAATAGTGCACGGCCGGTTGCGTCTCGAACCGGTCGGCCGTATTCATCAGGGCCACGTTGAGATAGAGACAAGCGGCCTTGTGATCCGGGTGAAGGTCGAACGGCGCTGTCACGAACACATGCGTTGGGCGGAACGAAAGCAACACCTCTTCAAAATCGTGCACGATGCTGTCGCCCTTGTAATATTTCCCATAGGAGAGATCACTTTTGTGGATAACCTTGTTGATGCGTGTGAAAAAACTGCGAAAAGGCTTCATGCCACCCCAATGTTTATGCCAGATACGCATAGTCCCCTGATCGGGATATCCGAAAAAGATGAGCTTGTCCGGCCGCAAACCGAGCACCGACATGGCATCCACGGCCTCCTCTTTCCGGATGTTGCCGCTCCGGATAAAGTCGGATTTCACGAGCAGAGGTTTTCTTTGGTACAAAAGCGATGAGATCTCGTTGGACTCTCCGTGCGTGAGATAAACGATGCGAATATCCGCACCGGCATCACGCGCCGCCTGGAGCGTGCCACCTACGCCGAGCACCTCATCATCCGGATGCGGTGCCACGACAAGCACGCGGTC
>CAZTBX010000022.1:0-14142 GCA_964612035.1 uncultured Planctomycetia bacterium | reverse complement strand
AGAAGTGTCGTGCCGAGCGCGAGCAAAGTGAGTTTTGGCTTCGTGAGCGCCAGATAGGCGCGCCAGGATTTCTCTGTCGCCTGAAAAAGCCTGAACGATCGAAGCGTCAGCGTCGCGACCAACGCAAGGATGAGTGCCCCCGCTGCCTGGTGCGCCGTCGCAAAAAATACTTCGGCCGATAGGGGCATCCCCGCAGGCTCGAGCACACGCCGAAAAACAAATGCCCCGATCCCCAAAATGATCTGCATAAAAATCATGGCACTCAGAACCAGCGCATGTTTCGAGAGTTTTTGGTGAGTGGCGTCGTCCATGGAAATTTTTAAAACCAGAAAAAGTGAGTGCAGGATGATCAAAAAAGCCATGGCAATGTGCGCCGGCACCAGCAGCCCGTGCGTGTGGCGCACGATGGCGCCCAAAACGAGTTGAATATAAATAAAAGCCGCCATCGTGATGAGAAGGCGCTGCACGGAGCCTGCGTTCGCGCTTTCCTGGCGCACGGCCGTTTTCCATTTGGAGGAAGTGAAGACCACGAAGCAGGCGATGAGCGCAAAAAAAGTCTGCGCGAGACAGGCGTGGGAGATGGAAACGGCTGTCGGAAGCAGGTACTTGACGGTGAGGCCGCCCAAGATGGCCTGGAGAAGCACGCCGAGCGAGGCGGCGACTCCGAGCCCCCTCACCCACGCTCTTGAGTCAGCCTTAAAGACGAACCCCGTGAAAAAAAACGTCAGGATACCTACGGCACCGGCAATGACGCGATGTGAATGCTCAAAACGAATGCCACCTATCATAGGAGGGAAAAACTGCCCATAGGACAACGGCCAATCCGGCACCGAAAGGCCTGAGCCGGTGCTCGTGACCAGGCCACCGGCAATGATCAGAAGGAAAGTGGCCCAGGCGAGGCCTTGGGCATATCGATGAAGGGATGTTTCGTCTAGTCGACGATCAGGCCTTGAACTGGAAAGCAACGTCTTGGTTTTGGTCCGTGACGGTTACCTTCTGTGTCTGCGCGCCGTATTTCTCATGCCAGGCTTCCAAAACATATTCACCGGGCGGCAGGTCCTTGATCTCGGCGGTCCCGATGTCCCCCGTCACTCCGTAAAACGGATTGTCCACGACACCGGCATAGGCGCCCATCCAAGGATGCACTTCACACTTGATCTTCACCATCACCTCGGACTTCGTGAAGGTTTTTTTCAGCTTCATGCCCTTGATAGGCATTCCGAGATTGAACTGCTGATTGACCGTGGGAAGTGCGTGCACGTTGTGCAGTGTGTCGTCGCTGTTCACGATCTCAAGGGGCTGGTTCACCTGGATACCAAATATCTTTGGCGTGTACTGACAGCCCACTTGGTTGAACACCACGGGCATCTTGGGAGCCTCAAACGTACCGCTGACACCCTCTTTGACGTACACGAAAACATTCTTTAGCGTACCGTTCGGATTCACGACCACCGCGTCGGTGGCAACGCCTTCCGGGTGCATGATCTTGCACTTCGGGTCGGCATCGGTCTTGATCTTTTCGATCGCCGGAGGCGGGCCTTCAAACGCCGCTTTCGCCGTGAGGATGGCAGCCCGGGCATCGCCACTAAGAATGAAAAGCATGAAAAGTGCTAAAAAAGAAGGGGCGAAAAATCGTTTGTCCATCGGGTCTCCTGCCTCAATCGTTGATTTTGGGATAAAACGTCTTAAGGAATTGAGATTATTTTAATATGCGGGCGGTCTATTTGGCAACAGCTTTCTTGCCTTCTTCGCCGTCTGGGGCCGTCTCAAAACGGTAGAGATAGTCGCGGATGGCCTCGATCTGCTTGTGGGCGTCCCCTTCCAGGATGTCCGGCGCCGGGCTCTGCCCTTCGGGGAAAAAGCTCGGCATCATAGTGCCCGCTTGAAGCGCCTGCGGGTCGTTCAGCCAACGCGTCACCCAGTCGGGCTTGAGCCTCTTTTTCGTCAATGCCAGGTCCGGCGCCAGGAACGAGGCTCCCATAGCGGCACTGTCCTGAGTGATCTGATGGCATTTCACGCATTGAAAGAGGTCAAAAAGCTTTTTCCCTGTCGCAAGGTTTTCCGGAGAAGCCGGCGGGACCTGCACGCCGTGATAAGAGATCTCCTGGCCTGACAGGTTGTCAAAATACTGCACCAGCGTTGAGGCGTCGCCATCCTCGAAACCAAAAGTCGGCATGCGATAAGTGAGCCAGGGGCGTATCGTCACGGGAGATCTCAGAAAATCGTGCAGCCACACTTCCTGGACTTTTGCGCCTTCGCCATCCAGCATCGGCGGGGCCAGCCCTTCATTTTCCACAAGCTCTCTCAGCGTGCCGGTTTTGCCGTCCAGCGTGTGACAGCCGGTGCAGTTCAGCTTGGAAACGAGAAGCCGGCCTTTTTCGGTCTGCGTCTCTTTCAGGTCCAGCCGGCGCTGCATGCCCAGCGGGATCTCTTCTTGCGTGAGACTGAGCACGAAAGTGGTGAGGGCATCGACTTCGTCGTCGGTGAAATGGAACTGGGGCATTCTCAGTTTTTCGTAATAATCTTTGACCTTGCCGTGATCAAACACCCTCGGCTCCTTCAGTTTCTGAGAGACCCACGCCTGGCGCGTGCGCTCGATACCCGTGAAGCCGAAGTCGAACTGATGAATGTTTTTCCGGCCTTCATCGGAAAGCTCAGTGCCGATGGGTTTTGCCTCTCCGCCAGAGGCGGATCCGCCTTCGGCGGAGAAGCCCTTGATGCTGTGGCAGGAATAACAACCCTGATGCGCGATGGACTTTTTCCCTAGAAACTGCATCCTTTCGTCGGTGTTCATCTCGGCAAGCTTGGTCTCGGCCTCGACGCGTCTCATGGTCCCCTGGAGCGACGCGAGGATCATGCCATCCACCACTTCTGGCTTTGCTTTAGGCGCGGGCTTCGCCTCAAAGTTTTCGTTGCGAAGCGAAAGAAGATAGGCCGTGATATCTGAGGCCTCCTGGTCGCTCAAGCGAAGGCTTGGCATGCGGGTTTGTTTTGAAAAATGCTTCGGGTCTTTCAGCCAGGAATACAACCACTCCTTGGAGACCTTGCTGCCGAGACCGGACAGCTCGGGCGCAAAATGGCCGGCGTGTGTGCCCGGCAACGAATGGCACCCCAGACAACCCACTTCCTTCACGAGCTTCTCTCCTCTCGAGCCGTCCCCTTTCAGAGTCGGGGATGAAAGCGCCACGGGTTCTGAATTTTTCATGAGATAGGCTGCAATGCTCCGTTCGGCGGCGATGTCGCGCTCAACGTCTTGGGGCGTCGCGGTGTTGGATAGATGGAAAATGCGAGGCATGCTGGTCGAGTCACGGAAATCTCTAGGGTTTTCAAGCCACTTCACCACCCAGTCCTCGGAGAGCTTGCTCTGCACATGCTGCAGGTCCGGGCCGACTTTCCAGTTGTCCTCAAAACCACGCACCTTGTGACAACTAAAACAGCCATGCGTCTCCGCAAGCTTTCGGCCGCGGTTCAGCTTGTCCGCCTTGGGAACCTCCACGACACCGGTGTGGCATTTGGCGCAGGCGGCCTGGATGTGATCCATGGAAAGCATTTTGGCGTCCCACTTCTCCAGCTCTTCCCAATGGTGTTTTTTGCTCCACTCCTTGGCCTGTTCTTCGTTTCGTGGTGTGTGCGCTGAATCCTTGAAACTCACGGAGTGGCCACTGCCTCCGTGGCAGACGGTGCAGCCGAATTTTTCTATTGGATGTGGTGATGCCGGGCCCAGGTAAAGATCCAAATTGGGATGGGCTCGAAAGGGCTGTGGGATTTTCTCTCCGCCAGAGGCGGATCCGCCTTCGGCGGAGAAACCCTTTTGATCGATGCCCAGGTGGCAGGTGGTGCATCGGTCGACTTTCTGCACTCTGGCAAAATGATAGTCGTCCTCAAGATCCTCGAGCACGATCTGCTGGATCTGAAGTGAGGGGGCTATGAAATCGATCATCGGCGCGTTCAGGATGTCTTTGGCGATCGACGGCTTGATGTTCTCGAGACGCATTTGAAGACGGTTCTGTTCCTCAAGCACCTTATCAATGTCGCCCTGGATGGCCTTCTCTTTCGCGTTCACCGCGGCCAGGCGCGCCTCCGCTTCTTCTTTCGCTTTCTCCGCCGCTTCTAGGCGCAGTTTCGCCTCCTGCAGTTTGGGGGCCAGCGCGCGGATCTTGGCATCGAACTCACTGGCTCTAGGGTCTTTCTTTTCTGAATATTCCTCAAAATAGTAATTGTAAGAATCGTGAAATTGCTTGAGGCTCTGATACTCGGCTTTTGTCTTCAAGAGAGCGGGGTCGAGTTTATCGGTTTCGGCCTTGAGCTTATCCCTCTCGGTGCGCTGCGAGGCCGCGGCCGCCCGGGCATCGGCCTGCTGCTTTTTCAGGTCCTCGAGCTTCTTTTTGTCGAGGGTCTGCCCGCTGCGCTTCAGGTCTTCGCGCGTCTTTTCCATCTTGAGTTTCACAAATTTTTTCTGCCATTCTTTCCACTCGCGGTGATGGTCCAAGAGGACGATCGCAGCCAGCGATGCCGTCAGGATCACGCTCACGACGGCGAACCAGATAAACGTCTTCTGGACGCTATAAAGGATCGGGGAATTTTTTGCCATGGTCAGTTAAATATTGAAGAAAAACTCAGGAATGGCGACGAGGTATTTCAGATTGAAGGCCCAGCGGAGATACATCTTGATAGGCAGCGCGATCATCATGAGCAGAAGAAACATCGTGAGGGCGTAACGCGTCGCGCCCATTTTCTTGTACACGTCCTTGAAAAGCGTCTTGGCGAGAATGGCCGGCGGGATCATCAGATACACGCCGACGAGCAGGATACCCGGCAGTTCGCGGAGTAGCCAAAATTTCGGCAAACCGATGCTGAGCCACTTAATATAGATGAGCTCGGACAGATTCACGTTCAGGAGAGGCACGACCTTGTGCACATCCCACACCTCGAACGGACCGAAGAAATTCCAGTTCGGCCCGCGCAGAAAAGTCCCCATGATGATGAGCAGTATCCAAAGTATCCAGAACCCGAAAAGATAGATCGTGATCACCGCGCGTCTTTTCTTGAACGAGTAAAAACCTGAGTCGGCGGGGTCGCGGTCAATATAAGGAATAGCGCACAACCCTAGGATGATCAGCGTCGGCAAAAGCACGCCGGCTATCCACGGATCGAAATACACGAGCATTTCCTGGAGACCCAGGAAATACCAGGGCGCCTTGCTGGGATTCGGCGACACCGTCGGGTTCGCGGGCTCCTCGAGCGGCGCCTTCAGGAATATCGACCAAAGCACCAGCATCACGGAGTAAGCCAGCGCGATGACGAACTCGATGAAAATGAGATACGGGAAAACCAGGACCTTGTCGTTGGTCTCCACCTGCTCGATGGTCGGCTCCCCTCTTTCGACGCGCATGTCGTTCACGACGGCCTTGCGCATCGCGTACCAGGTGAAATAACCGAAAATAAATATCAGACCCACGATGGGAACATTGTCGGGCGTGCTCACGATGTTGCGGAAATGTTCATCGGTGAGACCCACCCCGAAAAAAGCAAGGACAAGTGCCGTGAGCGAAAGAGCGATTTTCGGGGAAGTCATGACGCGCGGGAAAGATACGAACAGCACGAACACGGCGATCGCAAAAGTGAAGATAGTCACCGGGGATGAAACGGAATCGACGAATTGCTTAACTGCTTCTAACATCAGGGGTTACAGAGGGCCGCTGATGCCCCCGTCCTTTCGTATCCTCCAGAAATGGACGGACATGAGCACGACGACAACGGTTGGGATCGCCACGCAGTGCAGGATGTAAAAACGAAGCAGCGCTCCGGCACCCACGAAACGGCCGCCGAGAAGCGCGAAACGCACGTCACTGCCAGAGGTCACGAGCTGAATGTCGCCTATCTTCAACATCGCCGCGCCCGGACCTTCGTGTCCCAAAAACGGCGTCGCGCGCGCCATGTTGCTGCCCACGGTGATGGCCCACATGGCCAGCTGATCCCACGGCAAAAGATAGCCTGTGAAACTCAGAAGCATGGTGAGAACAAGTAGGAGGACGCCTATCACCCAGTTGAACTCACGCGGCGGTTTGTAAGAACCGGTCATGAACACGCGGAACATGTGCAGCCACACCGTGATGATCATCGCGTGTGCGCCCCAGCGATGCAGCTCGCGCATGATGCCGAACGGCACATGCTCGCGAAGCGCCAGGATATCATTGTAGGCGTGCTCCACTGTCGGGCGATAATAGAACATGAGAAGGATGCCGCTGACGACTAGCGTCAAGAACACAAAAAACGAAAGACCACCCGCACACCAGGTGAAACCGAAACGCGAGCCGGACTTGCGCACTTTCACGGGGTGCAGATGGAAAAACACGTTCGTCATCACCGAAAGCGCCCGGTCACGGTCCGAGGTCGAATAGCCGTGGCGGAACATCGATTTGTAAAGCTGAGAATCGGTGATCGCTTTTCCGAGATTGAATTTAGGTTTTGGGCTGGGTGCGTCGGGCATATTAGGCCGCTAGAAAAGATTCAGGGTTGTTCCACTCGCCCTTTTCCTGCTGGAACTTCTTGGACTTGTCGATGAGGATCTGCCCGTCTTCGGCCAGCAAAATGCGGTAGCGCTCAAGCGGCCGCGGGGCCGGGCCCTCGAAATTGATGCCTGTCTTGTAAAAACCGCTGCCATGGCAGGGACACTTGAACTTGTTCTCGCCGGCCAGCCAGTTGGGCGTGCACCCCAGATGCGTGCAGGTCGTCGAAAGTGCATAGATCCCCTCGGCGGTTTTCATCATCCACACGCCGAATTTTTCTTTCCAGCGCTCATCCACGACGCCGATCTCGTAATCGCCTGGGAAACCTGCCTTGAATGAAGTGGGGGGCTCAAAAACGACGTTGGGAAAAAGAAAGCGAAGTACGATGGAAAGGGCTCCAGAAGTCGCGGCCGCGAACGCCACCCAGGCACCGGCGGACCACGAAATAAAACGGCGTCTGTCCATTTTTACCGGAACTTCGCTCACGAGATCTTTTCCAGGGTGTCCATCGCCGCCTGTCTCACTCGCAGGTTCTTTTCGTTCTTGGCGACTGAAGTTAGGATTTTAATCGACTCCGCCTTTCGAATCAAGGCCAATCCTTTGGCGGCGTTCGTCATCGCCGCTTCGATCTGGCTTTCATCCATGCCGTGCTCGCGTGTGAGCTCGTCACGGTCCAGCATTTTCACCAGCACCGGATATCCGGCGTCATCGCCAAGCCTGGCAAGTGAAAGTGCCGCGTTCCAGCGCACATCCGCGACAGCGTCGTTCAGAGCTTCCCGCAGAGGCGGCACGGCCTCCGGAACCCCGAGAGACCCGAGGATATACGCGGCTGTCTTCCTTATGTCCGCTTCCGTACTGGACAAAAGGGGCAGTATCTTCGCCCCCGATGCTTTGGCCCCTAAAGAGCCGAGCGACCAAAGCGAATAAATCCTCACGTCCGTGCTGTCATCCTGAAGCGAGCGTTCAAGCGCCGCGACAGCCGCATCCGATGGCAGATGCCCCAGGGCCGCCGCCATGTAGGCGCGCGTTTTCGCGTCATAGCGCTCGGGATCCTTCAGGATCTGAATGATCTCCTGGCCAAGGGCTTCGCCGCGAATGCCCCCCGGGGCTTTGTTCAGTTCATTGGAAAGCTCGAACGCCTTTTGCCAGCGCTTGGCCGGCGAAACGGTTTTGATCGCGGCTATCAGTGATTCGGGAGACTGTTCTTCGTGCGTGAGTAGCACCACGGAGCAGAGAAGCACGGCCATCCCGACCGTAATGAGAAGAGGAAAAATGAAGAGGCCGAAAAAAAGCTTGCGGCCAGAACTGGGTTTTACGGATGGCTGGTCCATGCTCACCTGTCCCTGAATCGTAGGCTCACCGCCACCATAGTCGAAAGAAACACCGCGGTGAGAAAAAATGGCAGTTGATAATGCCACCCGAATAGGAGGCCTCCCCATCCCGGCCCGATGGCTCGGCCTAGCGCCGATAGCGCCTGGGACGCGCCGAGCGTCGCGCCGTAAAAACGGGGGTCCGAGCGCTTGGAAATAAGGCTGGTCAGCGTCGGGAGGCTCAGGCTCCAGCCAACGGCCATGGTGCCGATGAACGCGAAAAGTGTTTTTGATGAATGCGCGAACGGGATCAGCGCGAGACCGGCGGTCATCACCGCGTTGCCGGTGACAAAAAGCGGTTTTTCCCCGAAACGCTTCACCAGCGGCCGGATGAATACTCCCTGAATGAAAACGGCGATGAGGCCTACCCACACGTACTGCAGGCCGACGGCCGCGGGCGACAGCCGGAGGTTCTCTTTGCAGAAAAGCGGGAACGCTCCGTAAATGCTCGCCTGCCCGAAAGTCGCCATGAACATGCAGAAAAAAAGAAGCGGCAAACCGCGGCCCTTTTCTCTGTCAGCGATGAACGCCCAGAACGAGGGGCTGAATACGCTCATCTTCACCGGCCGTTCGGCGTCCGGCAAGGCGGCATGCCCCGAGCGGTCCAACGATTCCGGCAGCACGAAAATGACTAGCAGGAAACTCGCAAAGGACAGCGCGGAGGCAAAAAAACCGATAAGCGCATGCGGGTTCCGGTCAAAAAAGCCTCCCGCCACCGGCACATGCGCGAGTCCGGCGCCGATGGCGGGCCCGAGCACGAACCCGACGCCGAACGCCGCACCAATGAGGCCCATGCCTTTTGCGCGGTCTTCATGCGTGGTCACGTCTGCGACATACGCCTGCGCCGTCGAGATGTTTCCGGCCATGACGCCGGCCAGCACGCGCGAAATAAAAAGAAAGATCACCGAATTTGAAAATCCGAGCAGGACATAGGCAAGCGATGAGCCGAGCGTGCTGAGTATCATCACCGGACGGCGGCCAATGCGATCCGAGAGCGCCCCCCACACCGGTGAGAAAAAAAGCTGGGCGATGGAATAACTGCTGTACAAAAGGCCTACGATAAACGCCGAGGCACCGTACCCCGAAGCGAAGAACGCGAGATTCGGCAGGACGATGCCAAATCCGATGAGGTCGATGAGCACCACCAAAAAGATCGTGGATAAGGCGGCTTTTTTATTCATGTTCGTCCAGATGGATGGTCTCTTCCTCGTCTTCCTCGACCTCCACGTCGTCGTAGGTGTCGTTCGGCAGCTCAGCCACGAATATCGAAGGGCGCTGGATCACCATGCCCGCGTTGTAATCAAAGCGCGTCATCGGGTGTATCAGCACCAGCTCCTCTTTCGCGCGCGTGGACGCGACGTAGAAAAGGCGCCTCTCCTCTTCGAGTTCTTCCTCGCTCTCCATGGACCGGGCATGCGGGAATTGGCCCTCGGAAAGGCTGATGACGAACACGGCCTTCCACTCGAGGCCTTTGGCCTGATGGATGGTGGACAGCACCAGATGCTCATAAACTTCGCTGTCCGCCTGCGCTTCCGTGATCGTCTCACCGCGGAAACCTTCACGCAGCGTGACATCCGCAAGGAAATCTTTTACGTTTTTATAGGTGTGGGCGAAATTGACCAGCTGCCGCAGGTCTTCGAGGCGTTCCTGCGCGTTCTCAAAGTTGAGCAGCACGTGCTTGTTGTATCCGTTGTCCAGAACCGTCTCGACGAGCGTGTCCGGATGCTCCTCGAGCCCCTCTTTCAGCAGATCTTTGAATATCTTCCTGAAACCGAGAAAACCCTCGCGCACTCTCGCCGGAAAACGATCGGCGAACGCGGGCGCGAGGATCTTTCCAAAGTCACCGCTCTCTTTTTCAGCCGCCTGAAATATTTTTTCCGAATAGCCGGCGCCGATGCCCGGCTGCAGGCTGAGTGCGCGCGTCCAGGCGATCTCATCGAGCGGATTCACGAGAATGCGCAGAAAACAAAGCACGTCCTTGATATGCGCCTGCTCGAAAAAGCGTATGCCGCCGCGCACGATGTAAGGGACTCCCCTTTTTGCCAGCTCCAACTCGAGCTGGGCCGCCTGATAATGCGCGCGGAAAAGCACGGCCATGTCGTCGAGGCCTATGCCCGCCTCTTTGAACTCCAGAATGCGCTGCACGACGAACGCGGCCTCCTGGCGTTGGTCACGCACTTTCACGAACTGCGGGCGCGAGCCCTCGCCGTGCACGCTTTTTAGGGTTTTTGGGAACTGATGCACGTTGTGCGCGATGCTCCGGTTGGCGAGGTCGAGAATAGCCCGCGTGGAGCGGTAGTTGGTCTCGAGCTTGAATATTTCCGCGTCCTCAAAATCTTCTGGAAATTGTAGGATGTTCCGGATGTCGGCCGCACGGAACGAGTAAATAGACTGCGCGTCGTCGCCTACGACGAGGAGATTCCGGTGATGCGCGGACAAAAGGCGTATGAGCTCATGCTGGAGGCGGTTCGTGTCCTGGTATTCGTCGACGAGGCAGTAACGGAATTGCCGCGTGAGCTTGGTCCGCACGGTCTCCGAAGTCTTCAGCAGCTGCCCCCATTGGAGAAGGAGATCGTCGTAATCGAGGTTGTTCGTTCTTTTTTTCTTTTCGTCGTAAAGGCTCTTGATGCGCGCAAAGTCCGCGATGAACGACGAAAGATACGGGTACTGGGACATCACGACGTCGCCGATGCCCTTTTTCGCGTTGACGGCGTAGCTCAAGACCGCCTGCACCACCCCGGGTTTTGGGAACTTCGCGGCCTCGGAGCGTATCCCCGCCTGCTTCACGCAGGACTTCACGAGATCACGGCTGTCCTCCTCGTCGAGGATGCCAAAGTCCGGGTGCAGCCCTATCTCGCGCCCGTACATCCGTAGCAGCCGGTTCCCGATATGATGAAAAGTGCCACACCAGAGGCCACGCGACTCGGTCTGCAAAAGCGTCTCTACGCGGTCGCGCATCTCCTGCGCGGCTTTGTTCGTGAAAGTGACTAGCAGGATCTCCTGCGGCTGCACGCCTTTTTCCAAAAGATAGGCGACGCGGTAGATCAGTGTTCGGGTCTTTCCACTACCAGCACCAGCCAGCACAAGGCACGGGCCTTCGGCTTTCGTGACGACCTCCAACTGCGAGGGATTCAGGGCTTCGGCGTAATCGATGTTCAGCCGCCCGCCGTCGGCTGACTTTTTCAGGAGATATTTTTTGCTCATGCCACTTCTTCGATGCGGACGATCTGCGCCCTCTTTATTTTAACGCTCCCTTTTCCCTCATCAAGCCCCAGCTGCAGCTTCACCCACTCATCGCTTTCGGCGACCTTCACTCCTTGGATACTTTTCCCGGTACTGAGATAGACTTTACTCATCTTAAGCTTGGCGGGCTCCGGTAAAGCCACCGGGGCGGCCTCCGGAGACAGGGGTAACGGAGTCTCTGATACAAGCAAAGCGTCCGATGGCTGTTCCCGAAGCAACTTCACCGAAGGCCAGGTAGGCAAGCGCAGGTACGAACGCGCCGTATGGGCGTAGGCGCGCGCTTTTGAGATCCCGCGGTCGATCGTGGGTTGAAGAGTGCTTGTGGAAAGCGTCCAAGAGACCACGGCCGTAAAGACCAGCGCCAGGGCCGCCAAGATCTGCATGGCGACCTTCGTTTTCAATTCATGAAAACGCGTGACCCTCGCCCTTCCGTGCCGCTTGGAATAATAAAGCGCCTTGTCGGCTCTTTCAAAAAGACTGTCGCGCGTTTTCGCGTCCACGGGATAGCAGGCAATACCGCCGCTGAAAGTGACTTTCTGCTGGCGGCCGCGGATGATGCAGGAGCGCGCCCGCATATTTTTCCGGAGACGCTGCGCGAGGGTGAACGCCTCGTTGGCCGTCTTGCCGGGGAACACCACCACGAACTCGTCTCCCCCGTAACGGAACGGGATATTCACTTCGTCTTCCAGGTCCAGGCGAAGCGCGCTTGAAAAATATTTCAGTACCTCGTCCCCGTTCAGGTGCCCGTGCTTGTCGTTGAACAGTTTGAAGTGGTCCACGTCCATCATGAGGATGGAAAAAGGCACACGCGTCGCCACGTAATTGCTTTCCATTTCGATCATGAAGGGATTGAAGCCTTCGGTGGCGTAACAGTTGGTGAGCGTATCCCGGCGGAGATTGAGGGATTGGGCAGCCTTAGCGGCTGACACTGATCAGGTCCCCGGTCTTCACGTCTTCCCGGGCCCACTCGGGAAGCATGACCGCGGACGCAATGTCTTCCCTGACTTTCTTGACCACGGCCTTCGCGATAAAACGGTTGTTGCGCGAGATGTTCAGCACCATGTTCAGTTTCAATCCGTCGCGCGAACCGCCGCTCACCACGACAAAACCCCAAAGCGTGTCCACGTGCTCCACGCGGGCCGGAATATTGGAGGACCTGCGAAGAATGATGGTCCCCAGGTCGACGACGGCGCTTTGCTGAGGCAGGACCTGAGTGTCCGGGGAGGCCTGTCCCGGCGAAGCCTGAGGCCGCGCGCCCGACTCGGCGGCTTTTGAAGATTCAGTGATTAAAAGTGCCTTCTCGTCTTCCAGTTTGGATATCTTTTTGCTCAGCTGTTCCATTTGAGTCTTTTTTTCGTCGAGGGCGGTCTGGAGCTCCGTCGTTTCCTTGGTCATGGCATCCACTTTGTCCGCGAGATCTTTCGCGTTCTTCTTGTATACCTCGATCTCCGCATCATGCGTCGCGATAGCCGCCTGGTACTTGCCCTCCGCGTCGGCCTTTTGCTTTTTCAGCTGTTTCAACTCAACCTGTATCTGCCCCATCTCCTCCATTTTGGCGGTGAGTTCCTGCTCTTTTTGATGGCGAAGGTTTTTTTCTTTTTGCAGCGTTAAGGCGGAATTGGCGCCAAAAAAAACCGAAGCCAAAACAATGACCCCGGCTCCGGCCGCCAATATTTTAGGATTCGGCATCGCGAAATTTTTGATCGTCGCCCCCTTGCGGTATAAAAACGCTTACGATTGATAACAATTATGCCGAAAAAATCAAAAATTGACAAGAATATTAAAGGACGGAGGGTGAAAACGGAGAGGCGACGCTTTAAGAGCGCTGGAGGTCGTTTACTTCTTTCTGGAGGACATCGATCTGTTTTTGCTGCTCCTTGGCGGCTTCGATGAGCACCGCGGTGATCTCGGCTTGCTTCATGGCGTAATAGCCCTTGGGGTCCTTCTCGATCACTTCGGGCAACACCGGAAGCACTTCCTGCGCGATGAAACCCATCTCTCTTTTGCCCGGTTGGTCTTTCCATTCAAATGTGACGCCACGAAGTTTTCTTACTTTTTCCAACGCGTTGGGAATGGGCTCGATGTTCGTTTTCAATCGTATGTCCGAAGTGGATGAGAAAGCACGCGTGCCGCCGCATTTTCCCCCTTCGCAATACACCCCATAACCCGTATCATTTTTACCGAAAACACCGATCCCGGTGGCGGTGCTGCTTTCACCATAGACGCCAACCTCGCCTGTTCCCTTGACAGCATCGTATGGCGCTATCCCGTAGGCGCCCACGCCATCGGCCGCGGTGGCCTTGCCATAGGCCCCATACAGCGTCCCGGTGGCATACACACCGTAAGAGTCGCGCGGATTGGCAACGCTGTTGCCGTTCGTCGCGTCGCCATACAGGCCATGCCCTCTTGATGCGTGCGTGCTCTGTCCGTAGATCGCATAGCCCCCCGGCCGATCTTCCTGCGCATAAATGCTGTAAACGACGGAGCCGCTGCCTCCTATGCTCAAAGTCGATTGGGGGTTCGTGGTGCCGATACCGACATGGACAAACCTGTAGTTCGGGTGGTCCACGTAAAATACAGAAGAGGGTCCGACGGTGTTAGCGCCTGTCCACTTGGCGAGATAGGAGCCGGTCCCCGCGCCGGTGACATCGCTCACCCACGGACCGCCTCTCCAATAGGCTTGTCCATAAGCATCCCCCGAGACAAGGATTTTACCAATGCCTTCGGTCCCGTCCGTGATCTTCACCTGCCCACGCACGTTTAGCTTTACGGCCGGGTCCGGGTCCGGGGTCGTGGTGCCAATGCCAACAGTTGCAAGCAGGGTAGCACCGGAGGTCTCGAGACGCCGGTAAACTCCCTTGGGGGATGGGAAAAATGTCGTTACCTTGATGCTTTCCGCATAGGCGGCCAGCACGGACAGGGAAAAAAGTGAGACGAGTACAAAAAATTTCTTTTTCATCGGCCGACACCCTTTTCTTCACGAGCTCGCAGATCCGCGATATCCTTTTTCAAGGAATCAA
>CAZTBX010000021.1:0-17207 GCA_964612035.1 uncultured Planctomycetia bacterium | reverse complement strand
ACAGGCCTGGGCGGGCTTGTGACTTTTATCAGCCTTGTGGGATATTTTTTGGTGGTAGGACTCAAAATTTTTTCCAATGATCAAAAATCAAGTCTTTCCGCAGCTGGAACTTCGCTGATCTTTGGCGTGTTTTCTTTTCTTTTGCACAGCGCGACGGACACCAACCTTCACTCGGTGTTGCTTATTAATTTGCTCTGGCTAGCCATGGGTCTTGGTTGGTCGGCGGTGTCATTGGCGGACAAAAAGAAAAGCATTTTTGCGTGAGGGGTATTCGAAAAATTCTCTTCATCCGCACGGACCGCATGGGTGATGCGCTGATGAACCTTCCGGCCATCCGCCTGGTCCGGCAAGGACATCCAAAAGCCTGGATCACGATGATGGCCGATGAAAGTGTGGCGCCGCTTTTTCAGGGACACCCCGATATCGATGAGGTGATGCCCGTGTCCGGCGCCCGTCTGAAAAAAGACCGGCGTTATCGCCGCGCACTTTTGCGGACACTGCGCAGGGCCCGCTTCGATGCCGCTTTGATCTCCAATCCTGAAAAGACGCTTCACTGCCTCGCGTTCTTGTCCGGCATTCCACTGCGGGCCGGCTATCGCCGCAAATGGGGATTTTTATTGAATCGCAGCCTTCCCGATAAAAAAGATCAGGGTCTGCATGAGATCGATAACAACCTTCGTCTGGCAAAGCTCATTTCCGGCGCCGAATGGGACGGGCATCTCAGCCTGCCGGTGGACGCCGCTTCCCGATCGGAGATCGCGACCAGGATGCGTTCACAGTGGGCCGATGCTGCCGAGATCATCGCCGTACACCCCGGCACCAGCAACCCCGCGAAGCGCTGGCCGATCGCGCGTTTTGCAGAACTTTCTTCGAGAATGGTCAAAAACAACTACCGCGTCGTGCTGATCGGTGGGGAAGAGGAGCGGCCGGTTTCCGCCGAAGTGGCGCGGGCGGTCCCGGAAGCCGTGGATTGGACAGGCCGCCTTAGCCTTAAAGAGCTCACGGCGTTTTTTGGCAGCGGTCACGTGCGAGCACTCGTTTCTTCGGACAGCGGCCCCGTGCACATCGCCTGGATCAGCGGCACGCCGGTGGTGGCGCTATACGCCAAGGATGCGCTCGGCTCGGACCCGGCGCGTTGGGGACCGCGTGACGGCAAAAGCGTATGCCTGCATAGCCCAATAAGCGAGATATCCGTGCAGGAGGTCTGGGACGCTCTTCTTCGGGTGCTGGAAGTTCGCGTATGAAGCGCATTCTCTTCGTCAACCCATTCGGCATCGGCGATGTTCTTTTTACCCTGGTGGCCGTAGAGGCGGTGCGAAAAAAATATCCGGATGCCTTCATCGGTTTTCTCTGCAACGAACGCAGCTGCGGGCTTGTGCGCCTGAACCCGTCCATCGACAGGACTTTTGTGTTCAATCGCGACCGTTTTCGTCGCCTGTGGGTGCGCCATCCTCTGCTGGTTTACAAAAAGATCCGAGCCCTGATGGCGCTTATCAAAGAAGATCACTTCGACACGCTATTTGACGTATCTCTGGGAAGAGAATTTGCTTTTTTTGCCATGCTGGCCGGCATCCGCACACGTATCGGCTTTGATTTCAAGCGGCGCGGGCTTTTTCTCACGCAAAAAAAGAGCATCGCCGGTTATGAGGGCGCGCCTGTCGCTGAAATGCAGCTCGGGTTGCTCAAGCTTCTCGGCATTTCCTATGAAAAAATAGGTGCGCGCATTCCTTTTTTGATCTCGGAGTCCTCGAAAGCCGAAATGCGCCGGACACTCGCCGCCGCCGGCATGGGGGATGCAAAGCGTGTCATCGCAGTAGTGCCCGGCGGTGGAAAAAGCTGGGGCCAAAACGCCCATTACAAGCAGTGGGATGCCGACCGTTTTGTTGAGACGGCCAACCAGCTCGGCGAACAAACGCCCTCCTCTTTTCTTATTTTGGGCGGCGCGGACGAGATCCCGCTTCTGCGCTCGGTGTCAGGAAAAATAAAACACAGGTGCCTGCAAGTCGCCGGAGAACCTTTTGAGCGTGTGTGCGCCGCACTGCTTCACTGCCAATTTCTTCTCGGCAACGACGGAGGACTTGTGCATCTGGCGCATGCGCTCGGCGTGAAAACCGTCTCGATATTCGGGCCCGTGGACGAAAAAGTCTACGGCCCTTACGCGCTAGGCCCTGGGGAGGGCGAGATCGTCACGGAAGAAGTGCCTTGCCGGCCGTGTTATCACCGTTTTCGCTTTCCTCCATGCGCCCATGACCGGCAATGCCTGGACAAGCTCAGCGTCGGCAAGGTGTTGGAAGCGATTAAAAGGATAGATTCCTAGCCGATGGCTGATATAAGATACCCTTTCCGAATGGAAAATCCACATTCATGAGCCCAAAAATGAACCTCAGCGTCGTCGTGATCACCAAGAACGAGGAAGGGCGTCTTCGCGAATGCCTGACCAGTGTGTCGGCCTGGGCGGATGAGATCGTCGTCGTGGACGACGCGTCCACCGACAAGACGCGGGACATCGCGCGCGACTTCACTTCCAAAGTGGTTGAACGCGTCATGGATATCGAGGGTCGTCACCGCAACCACGCCTATTCGCTGGCAAAACACGACTGGGTGTTAAGCCTCGACGCGGACGAGCGCGTGACTCCCGAGCTGACACGGGAGATCGACGAGCTCCTGAACGCCGGCCCGCGTTTTGACGCTTACGCGATCCCCCGGAAAAATTTCATGGGGACTACCTGGGTGCGCTACGGCGGGATGTACCCTTCGGCTCAGATAAAACTTTTCCGCAAAAGCAAGTTCCGCTTCGACGAGAACGCCGAGGTGCACCCGCAGGCTTACATGGACGGGCCCAGCGGAGCGTTGAAAAGCGACATCCTGCATTACACTTACCGTGATTTCACCGACGCGATCGCGAAGCTCGACCGGCAGACCGATCTCGAGGCCAAAAAGTGGTTCCGTGAAAAGAGAAAAGTCGGCACGCTCGGGACGATGCGTAAAATGGTCGACCGCTTCTGGCGTTCCTATTTTTCCAAAAAAGGATACAAGGACGGCGTGATCGGTCTTTTTCTCGCCGTCAATTCGGGCATGTACCAATTCCTGTCCTATCTGAAATACTGGGAAATGAAAAAGGGCGGCAGGCCCGATGCCTGACGGCCGGCCCGAGGGCCGTGAAACGGTGAGTGCCATCATCATGACGATGAACTGCGAAAGCATCGTCGAAGGCACGCTGAAAAGCGTGGCCGATTGGGTGGACGAGATCGTCGTCCTGGATGGTTTCAGCTCGGATCGCACCGTGGACATCTGTCGGCGTTACACCGACAAGGTGTATCAGAACAAGTGGGACCGCGTGCGTTTCTGCACCGAGCGCAATCTCGGGACCTCCAAGGCCACCAGCGACTGGTGCCTGCACATAGACCCAGACGAGCGGGCCACTCCGGAATTCCGCGACACAGTGCTCCGCATCCTCGGACAACGCACTCCGTATGCCGCTTTCGAGTTCCGCAAGAAGAACTTTTTCCTCGGCCGATGGATCAAGCACGGCGGCTGGTTCCACTACAGCCTGCACTTTTTCCGCCGCGGGCGCGGCCGTTATGAAGGCATGATACACGAATCGCTGAAAGTCGACGGACGCATCGGCAAGATAGACGCCCCGGTGGAACACTATCCGTTCACTTCCTTCAGCCAGTTCGTGCAGCGGCACAACTGGTATTCGCGCAAAGAGGCCGAGGAAGAGCTCGAACAGCACGGACGCCTGCCGGAAAAAACTGTGCAATATCAGCTAAAACGCAAGCCCTTGAAAAGATTTTTTAAATTTTATGTCCGTAAACGCGGCTTCCTCGATGGCGAACACGGTCTGTTCTTTTCGATCCTGTACGCCTGGGTGCATTTCATCAATTGGGCCAAATACTGGGAACTTTCCCAGGCTAAACCGGAGACCTCACGCTGAACATCGTGTTTTTGGACAGGGATGGAGTGATCAACGCCTTTCCGGGCAAAGGTCTCTACGTCATCCGCCCAGAAGCGTTTCGATTGATCCCGGAGGCGGTGGAGGGAATACGGCTTTTGACGGAGGCGGGCTACGAACTGCACGTGGTGTCCAACCAGGGCTGCGTCTCTCGCGGCCTTATCACGCCTAAAGAGCTAGAGGACCTAACGGGTGGCATGCTGAAAGATATCGCCGCAGCGGGTGGACGCATCGCTGGTGTCCATTACTGCATGCATCAAACCAGCGATGGCTGTGATTGCAGAAAACCCAAGACGGCGCTTTTTATTCGCGCGCTGAACGGGCGACGCGTAGATCCCGAGCGCGTCGCATTCATCGGTGACTCAGAAGAAGACATGCTCGCCGGCCATAGCCTTGGCTGCCGCAAAGTCCTTGTTTTGTCGGGACGCCTTAAAAAAAGCGACGTCCAGAACCTTCCCGTAAAACCCGACGCCGTGAAACGCGATCTCCTGGAGGCGGCCAAATGGCTTCTAGCGGAAAAACACTGATCCTGTACGCTTCGGCGGGGCACGGCCATCAAAAAGCCGCGCAGGCAGTGGCCGAGGCCTACGCCGAAGCCGATCCGCGGCAGGCCGTCGAATGCCTGGACGTGCTTGAGAACATGCCGCCCTTTTTGGGCCAAAGCTACAAGGGCGTCTATATTTTTTTGATCAAGTACTTTCCGTGGCTGTGGGGGATACTTTACGGCGTGGCGGATATGCGCCCTTTCTATTTTTTAATAGCGCCCGTGCGTGATCTCCTAAATCGTTTTTCGGTGCGCCGCCTCATCCGCCGTCTCAGTGACGAAAATCCCTCCGCCATCGTTTCGACGCACTTTCTTTCCACGCAAGTCGTGGGGAGCTTGAAAAAGCGCGGGAAGATCTCTTCGCTGCTAGTAACGGTGATCACCGATTATCAGCCCCATTTTTTCTGGCTGGACGATCGCGTGGACGCGTACGCCGTGGGCGCTCCCGAAACGCGCGACGAGCTGGTCCGTCGAGGCGTGCCGGCCGAGCGCATCCATGTGACGGGTATCCCGACGGGAAAAGCGTTTCGCGTGTCAATACCGCGCGAAGCGGCCGCGAAAATACTGGGGCTCGATACGACACGGTTCACGGTACTTCTGACTAGCGGTGGGGCGGGTGTCGGCGACATCGCGCGCATCGCCCGGCGTCTCGCGGCCCTGCCGGAACAGCCTCAAGTGCTTGTCGTGTGCGGCACCAACAAAAAACTTTTCTCTGGCCTGCAGGGGATCCAAGCGGAGTACAAAAATTTGAAAGTGTTCGGATTTATAAAAAACATGCACGAACTCATGGCAGCCTCCGATATTTTGATCGGCAAAGGCGGGGGGCTCACCATCGCCGAATCCCTTTGTCTCGGAAAGCCGCTGATCTTTTATCGCCCAGTGCCGGGACAGGAAACGCGCAACGCCGGCGTCCTATGCCGGCATGGCGCCGCCGTCGAAGCACCGTCCATCGATGCGGTCGTGGAACAGGCTGCAAAGCTCATGACCGAGAGATCCGAGATGCAGCGCATGGCCGAGCGAGCAAAAGCGCTAGGCAAACCCGACGCCGCACTCCGTGTGGTCCGACTGGCGGAAGGCGCATGAACTCGTCACCAGAATGGGCGAGACAGCTCAAGCAGTTTCTCGAGATAGAACAGGCTTTTGGCATCTCCGAGATCCCGAGGCCCGTAGCTTCACTCACTTCGGCGGACGCGTCCTCGCTCCAGAAAAAAAGAGAGGCGCTGGACGCTCTTTTTCAAGAATTCAAAGACTGTCGCCAGTGTCCGCTTTCGGCCACAAGGACGCAGGTGGTGTTCGGTTCCGGGGATCCGGCGGCGGAGCTGATGTTCATCGGCGAGGCCCCCGGTTTTGACGAAGACAAGCAAGGTGAGCCTTTTGTCGGCGCCGCCGGACAGCTTCTCACGAAGATCATCGAGGCCATGCATCTTTCACGCGAAAAAGTTTATATCGCCAATTGTCTGAAATGCCGTCCGCCGGGGAACCGGAACCCGTTGCCGGATGAGATCAACGCCTGCAATCCCATCCTGATGCGTCAGATAGACATCATCCGACCGAAGATCATCTGCGCGCTCGGCAAATTCGCCGCGCAAACGCTGCTCGGCACCGAGGAACCGATCTCGAGACTGCGCGGACGCTTTTTTGACTGGAAGCTCGGCGCCCGCCTGATGCCGACTTTTCATCCGGCGTATCTTCTCCGCAATCCCGCCGAAAAAAAGTTCGTGTGGACGGACATGCAGCTCATCATGAAGGAACTTTCACTCTAGCGGATGAGCGCCCCGCGCGTGTTCGCCAATATCGCCCTGGCTCTCCCGGCGCCGGGTCTTTTCCAATATTCCATTCCCGAGGAACTTGTCGAGCGCGCAACCATAGGCCGCCGCGTCTTTGTGCGCGTGCGCCAAAGAAAAATGGTGGGCACCCTCGTGGACCTCGGCTCCGAGGCCGTGGTGAAGGAAGTGAAGGACATTGACGAGGTCATCGAGGCTGCGCCTCCGCTTGGCCCTGAATTCCTCGAACTCACGCGATGGATGTCCGAGTATTATTTCTGCTCCTGGGGCCAGGCCATCGACGCCGCGCTCCCGGCGCCTTTCCGCAGGGGCAAATTCACGATGCGCGCGTCCACCAGGAAAAATGAACGCCACCCCGAAATAGAGAACCCCGAAGACCTGCCGCTCACCACGCACCAGGACGCGGTGTACCACCGCATCGTGGCCAATATCCACGGCCGCAAAAAAGGCGTTTTCCTGCTGTACGGAGTGACGGGCAGCGGCAAGACGGAGGTCTACATGCATCTCATCCGGGAGCTGCTCAAGGAATCACGGGGGAGCATCGTGCTTGTGCCCGAAATTTCGCTGACCCCTCACGCCGTGGACCGCTTTCACTCCCGCTTTGGAGACCAGCTCGCCATCATCCACAGCCGGCTCGCGGCTTCCAAGCGGATGTCGGAATGGTACCGGATACGGAACGGGGAGGCGAGGGTGGTCGTGGGCGCGCGTTCGGCGGTGTTCAGTCCCGTCCGCGATCTCGGGCTCATCGTCATCGACGAAGAACAGGAAAATTCGTACAAACAGGATGAGACGCCACGCTATCACACGCGGGACGTGGCGATGAAAAGAGTGGAGCTAGAGAACGCAGTGCTGGTCCTGGGTAGCGCCACACCGTCCCTCGAGGCCTTTCACGCCTCCAACGAAGGCGGCATCGAACGCGTCACGCTGCCCGAAAGAATAGAAAAACGGCCTCTGCCCATCGTGGACATCGTGGACATGCGCCGCCATCGCGACGGCCGGACGCTCCGGATATTTTCAGCACCGCTCGAAGACGCCGTTCGCGAATCCCTGTCCAAAAAAGAACAGGTGATGCTGCTCTTGAACCGGCGGGGATTTTCCACTTACCTACATTGCCCCTCCTGCGGCTACGTGATGACCTGCGATCATTGCCGCATCGCTCTGGCGTATCACACGGACAAGGGGACGCTTTTGTGCCACCTGTGTCATTTTCGCGCGGCGCCGCCGAAGCTGTGCCCCGGCTGCCAAAAAAATTATCTGCACTACTTCGGGGTGGGCACGCAGAAAGTCGCGTTCGAGGCCGAAAAACTTTTTCCGGGGGCAAAGATCGGTCGCATGGACGCGGATTCGACCGCACGCAAGCACTCGCACGAGGATATTCTTCGGGCTTTCAAAAAAAAGGACATCGACATCCTCATCGGCACGCAGATGATCGCCAAAGGCCACGATTTCCCGAACGTCTCGCTCATCGGCGTCATCTCCGCCGACACGGCGCTGTACATCCCGGACTTCAGAGCCGCCGAGCGCACCTTCGATCTCCTGACCCAGGTCGCGGGCCGGGCCGGAAGAGGGGACGTGCCGGGCAAAGTGCTGATCCAGACACACATTCCAACCCACTACTCGGTGCAGAGCGCTAAAAACCACGACTATTTAGGATTTTTTGAAAAAGAGCTGTCGTTCCGGCGCGAGCTTTTGATGCCGCCATTCACTAGAATGATCCAGATCGTTCTGAGTGGTTCGACGGAAAAAGAAGTGGTGCGGCAGATACTCGGCCTATCCAAGCTCCTACGCGAACGCGAGGGCCACAAGACCTATGAGGTGCTGGGACCCGCGCCCTGCCTGAACTCCAAAGAAAAAGGCCAATTCCGCTGGAATATTTTCCTGAAAAGTCCCGACGCCAAGACCCTGGGCGAGGAGCTGCGCCTGTGTCTGCGAGATTTCAAGAAATCCGGCGTCACTCTCACCGTGAATGTAGACCCTCAATAACTTTTTTGCTAGACTATCCAAGTCATTCAAGGAGAACGCTTTGGCTGTTTTACCCGTTCGAAAATTTCCAGAAAAAGTCCTGAAAACCAAGGCCGAGCCGGTCGTGAGCATCACCGCAGCCGATCGTCGGCTCGTGAAGGACATGATAGAGACCATGCACGCCGAAAATGGCGTGGGTCTGGCCGCCAACCAGGTCGGCGTCTTGAAGCAGGTCTTCGTCGCCATTCCGGACACCCCCGACGGCAAAGAGTTGGTGTATTTCAACCCGCACATCGTGAAAAAAGAAGGCCTGATCAAGGAATTTGAAGGCTGTCTCAGTATCCCCGAGTTTTATGAGCCCGTGAAACGCGCCAAACGCGTGTGGATGGAAGCGACGACGCTGGACGGCCGCTCGGTGCGGGTGAAAGGCGAGGGCCTACACGCGCGTATTTTCCAACATGAGATCGACCATTTGAACGGGATACTTTTCATAGACCGCCTCGGACTGCTCAAGACACGCGCGGTGAAGAAAAAGCTTCTGTCCTTCACACCTTCTGCATGAAAGCGGTTTTTTTCGGCACTGGCGCTTTCGGCCTGCCTTCGCTGACCGCCTTGGCCTCGAAACACGAACTTCTCCGCGTAGTCACTTCTCCCGACAGACCCAAAGGACGCGGACTCGAGATCTCTTCCTCGCCCATAAAAGAGTGGGCCGTCTCGCACGGGATCCCGGTCACGGAACTGGACCGGCAGGGGATGGAAAGTTTTTCACGCGACATCCGTGACGCCGAAGCCGACATATTCGTCGTCATTGCTTTTGGGATCATCCTTCCGCAAGTCCTTTTAGATATTCCCAAGATAGCCCCGCTGAATCTTCATGCATCGCTACTACCGCAGTACCGAGGTCCCGCACCGATCCAATGGGCACTGGCTCACGGGGAAAAAGAGACCGGCGTATCCGTCATACGCATGGTCGCAAAATTGGATGCCGGCGACATCCTGATTCAAAAACACCTCGCCATCGAAGCGGCCGACGACGCCAGGACGCTTCATGACAAACTCGCCGAGAGTGGTGCTCAGGCGGTGCTGGAGAGTCTCGAGGCTTTGAAAAAAGGGGTGAAATTCACCATGCAGGACGAACACGCCGCCACCTATGCCCCCAAGATAAAAAAAGAAGACGGCCGGGTGCAATGGGCGAGGGAGGCGCAAGAGATCGTGGACCGCGTACGCGCTTTCACCGGCTGGCCGGGTTCTTATTTTTTGCTCCAGGGAAAAAGAATGGGCCTCTTGAAAGCTAGAGCTGAATCCGTCGCTGCCGGAGCGGCTCCCGGGACAGTGATAGAGGCTTCGGAGAAGTCGGGTCTCGCCGTGGCGGCCGGAAAAGGCCGCGTGCGCATCGTGTCGCTTCAGGCCGAAGGACGCAAAGCCCTGTCCGCCGAAGATTTTCTCAAAGGTTTTCCTCTCAAGCCCGGCGCTCTCCTTGAATAGACTTCCCCGCATGTTATAATAAAAAAATGTATCTGCATTCCATTGCCCCGAAAGAACTTGTGCAGGCGGACTACGAAGTTCTCAGGTCCTATGAACACCTGCAAACCACCCCGGAAATAGAAGACCTGCTTTTCATGCAGTCGCTGGAGGGCCGCTCGCACAACGGCGCCGGCGTTTTCGACAAAAGGACTTACGTCAACACCACCATCGACGACATCGTTCTGGCCCTCGGCCGAGACCGCGAAGAGGTAAAGGCCAAGCGTCAGGCCCTCATCGACGACATCGTGGATTTCGCCACGGCCGTCATGAACGGCGAGAAACGCGAAAAACTGCTGAACAGCCACGGAAAACCTTTTTTGGGGATCTCTCTGTTCCAATCACGCCGCGTGAACGCCCGCGATGTGCTGCGCGGGCTGTATCTCGGCGGTCTCAGGGACAATCCGGATATCCGTAAAGAATCGGAGAGGATGTATCAGATCAAGATCGGCGGCGGGCGCTGTTATGTCCTTGACATGGCCACCATGCTTTCCATGAATCTCGACGGCCAGCGCCTGGCACACGAGGCGCACGAGGGCGAGATCGAGGAATACATGAAGCGGGGGCTCATCCTGAGCACCGAAGGCACCGTAGACCCGAAAACACAGCGCTACTTTTACATTCGCCATCGCATCGGACCCGGGCAATCCGACGACATGGCGTTCATCATGGCCGGCATCATGTACAACGCCGATGTTGCTCTCGGCGTGTTCCTGGCCGACGCCATCGACACGCTGGAAAAATATGCCCCCGTGTTCAAGGACCAGGATGGCGACCTGTCTTTTCAGATCGCACGGGGTTTTCAGGACCTGCAGCTCGGCATGGACCAGGTGTATGAGTTAACGTCTCTGGCCGCCATTCCCGAATATGACGAGCCAATGGTGCCCGATAGTTCTCTGCGCTATCTTTTGTCCATCGACCAGCGTTCCCAACAATGCCCGCTCAAAACGCATCTAGATTTCATCGAAGGCCGCCCGATCATTCCGCTGCTAGTCAGCTACAAAAGGATACTTTCGACGCAGTTTTACGAATACGTGAACCGCCGCCTTATCAATGTGCAAAAGCTCGAGAAGCTGGCGGTGCCGAAGCTCACGGTGCAGGAGTTGGAACAACCCGTGATGCATGTCGCGAAAAAAGATTTTGCGCTGGTTTCCAAAGATTCGACGCTCGCCGACGTGGTTCGGAAATTCAAAGAGACCAAATGCGAGGTCATCATCGTGCAGGACAAGCAGAATCGCGTGGTCGGCATCATCAGTCCGTCGGACCTGCTCCACTACATGAACGGCGACACGGACGACCCCCATGCCTGAGCTGAGACGCGATCCGGTGGTCGGCTACTGGACCATCGTTTCCACCGAGAGAGGCTGGCGGCCTTTCGAGTACAAACCCAAACGCGTGCTCGATGAGCGACCCTGTCCTTTTTGCGAAGGCCGCGAGTCGCAGACAACGGGGGAGGTTTACGCGATCCGCAAAGAAGGCAGCGCGGCCGACGGGCCTGGCTGGCAGGTGCGCGTCATCCTGAGCAAAATGCCGCTCCTTTCGAGGGACAAAGAGACCATCGAAAGATACGGCCAGGGGATCTACGACCTCATGGACGGCGTCGGGGAGCATGAGGTGATCATCGAAAGTCCGCAGCATTGCCATGACCTGGATGAACTGAGCATCGACGCCATCGAAAAGGTCGTTCAAGCTTACGTGCACCGCTTCAACGATCTCGCCAAAGACCCGCGCATGAAATACTCGCTGCTTTTCAAGAATCACGGCCTCGTGTCTGGGTCCGCGCGTGACGTGATCCGCCATTCGCGCTCACAGCTCATTGCCATGCCCATCACGCCCAAGCGCGTGAAAGAAGAGCTCGCGGCGAGCCGGGAGTACTTTCAGCGCCGCGAGCGCTGCGTGTTCTGCGATATCTTGAAACAGGAAACCAGCGACGGCTCGCGCCTGGTCATGCAGAACGCCTCTTTTTTCGCGTTCTGTCCCTTCGCCTCGCGGGCGCCTTTTGAAATGTGGATCATGCCGAAACGCCACTCGGCCGATTTCGGCGCATTGCCGCGGGAAAACTTCCGGGATTTTGCCGAGGCTCTGAAACAATGCCTGTCGAAACTGCGCGCGCTCTTGGACGACCCACCGTTCAGTTTTATCCTGCACACGGCACCTTATCGCCACCAAAAACAAACCGCGCAGTGGAAAACCATCGAAGAGGACTATCACTGGTATCTTCAGATCTCGCCGCGGCTGTCCCACCAGGCCGGTTTTGAATGGGGAAGCGGCGTGCACATCAATCCGACACCGCCGGAAGACGCGGCACTGCTTTTGCGCGAGACGCCGTAGCATGCTGCCGCAACTCCGTAAAGACCCTGTCACAGGCCGCTGGGTGATCGTGAACACCGAAAATCCCCAGAAAGAATTTACCGGTCTGCCGCACACGCGTTCGACAAAAACGTGTCCGTTCTGTCCGGGCAATGAAAGCATGACGCCTCCGGAGATCGCCTCTTTCCCGAAAAAGGGCGGAAAAGGGTGGCAGGTGCGCGTGATCCCGAACAAATTCCCCGCACTGCGCATCGAGGAAAAAATAGAAAAACAGGCCATAGGACCCTATGACAAGGTGGGCGGTTTCGGCGCCCATGAGGTGATCATCGAAAACCCGGAACACGACAAAGAGATCGCCGATCTGCCCGTCGAGCAGGTCGAGCTCATCCTTCGCATGTACCGCGACCGCTGCCTGGACCTAAAAAAAGACGCGCGCCTGAAATACATCCTTCTTTTCAAGAACTATGGGGAAGCGGCCGGAGCCAGTCTCGAGCATCCGCACTCCCAGCTCATCGCCATGCCCATCGTGCCATCGCGCGTGCTCGGAGAGGTGAAAGGTTCCGTCGACCATTTTTCCCGCACGGAGCGCTGCATTTTCTGCGATATCCTCCACCAGGAGGAGACCGAAAAAAAACTCACGGTGTTCGCTCAGGACGGGTTCATCGCGCTGGCACCTTTCGCCTCGCGTTTCCCGTTCGAGACCTGGATACTGCCGAGGACCCATGAGGCCAGTTTTGATTCGCTGGGGGACAATGGCCTGCGCTCGCTCGCCGAAACGCTGAAAACGACGCTGGGCAAGCTGAAGCGGGCCCTGCACGACCCGTCGTTCAATTTCATGGTGCACACCGTGCCCATGAACGGCAAGGACTCGGAAAGCTTTCACTGGCACATCGAGATCATCCCCAACCTCACCCGCGTGGCCGGTTTTGAGCTCGGCACCGGCTTCTACGTCAACCCCACGCCGCCTGAGATCGCCGCCGAAATACTGAAAAACGCCTGACAGGATGATTTTTAGGCTTAACTCTGCTATAATAAAGGGCTTATGAAAATTCTAACACGGCTGACGATCAGTCTCGGCTTTCTCGGGCTTCTGTTTTATCTCATGAAAGACGAGGCCCCAATGATCTTAGAAGTCCTACGCAACGCCAACCGTAAAATGCTGTTGGTCATGGTGGGAGTGTTCCTTTCCACGGTGTTCATTCTTGCCCGGCGGCTGCAGCTGATCTTTGCGGCGGAGGACGTGTCGATACGGCTGCGCGAAACGCTGAACCTCACTTTTGTCGGTTATTTTTTCAACAATTTTCTCCCCACCTCGGTGGGCGGAGACATCGTGAAGGCGATGTGCGCGACGCGCGTGACCGGCGAACCGGTGAAATCTGTGACCTCGGTGCTCATGGACAGGATATTCGGGCTTTTCACGTTCATCCTTATCCCGAGCATCAGCTTGCTTTTCATCCTGAAAAACCTGTCCAATCCCGCGGTGCCTGTCATCGTTTACTCCTTTCTCGCCCTATCCATTTTTTGCTCTTTTCTGATCTTCAACCGCGGGGTGGCACGGCGCTTCCGCTTCGTGGAAACACTGCTCGGCTATGTCCGCCTCGGCGCGAAAGCCCGCAAGATCTACGATGGCCTGCATAATTTTAAAAACCACAAAGGGGTAGTCGCGCAGGCGATGCTGCTCTCGATCATTGGACAAGGGATCGGCATTTTCGTGCTCTACGGGCTGTCGCGCGCCCTTGGTGCTGATGTGAGTCCCGTGTATTTTTATCTCCTGGTGCCGGTCGTGCATCTCGTGAGCATGCTGCCTTCCCTGAACGGACTGGGGATACGTGAAGGCGCCTATATCTATTTTCTCTCGCCCTATATCGGGAAAGAACAGGCGGCCGCACTCGGCATCCTCTGGCTTGCGCTTCTTTTTCTCTTGAGCCTCATCGGGGGGATCATTTATCTCGTGCGCCAGGATTATCATGTGCGACTCTCCAAGACACCGTCTCTGGAATCAGGAGGTTAACGATGAAAATACTCGTCATCCACGGCCCCAACCTTGATCTTCTCGGCAAACGCGAGCCCGCCATCTACGGCCGCGTCACCATCCGCGAGATCGACGCTTCGCTCACGCGCCTGGCCAAGGCCGAAGGCGTGTCCGTCGAAAGCTTTCAATCGAACCACGAAGGGGATATCGTGTCCCGCATCGGCCAGGCCGACGGGCACTACGACGCCATCGTTATGAATCCGGCGGCCTACACGCACACCAGCGTGGCCATCCGCGATGCGGTCGCGGCCGTGAAAACCCCCGTCGTTGAAGTGCATCTGTCCAATATTTATGCCCGCGAAGAGTTCCGACATCAGTCTCTGATCGCCGCCGTGTCGGCCGGCCAGATATCGGGATTCGGCGCTCAGAGCTATGAGCTGGGCCTGTTGGCCGCCATCGGCCTCGCCAAGAACGGGAAAAAGAAAAAAAAGAAGTGACACAGAAAAAAGCGGTTCCGGGCGCGCGCGTCGCGCGCAGACTGAAAGACCTATTCGTCCGATCCTCAAAAGCGGGGATAGACGGGCTTCTCGTGAGCTCGTGGCCAAATGTCCGCTACATCACGGGTTTCAAAGGCACCGAGTCCTGGGCCCTGGTTTCGCCGAAAGGCCTGCATTTCATCACGGATTCCCGTTATTCCGAGCAGGCGAATGAGGAAGCGCCCGGTTTTCGGATCTCGCTGCGCGGGCAAAAAAGTGTCTCGACGCTCGTGGCTGAGCTCTGCGCCGAGATGAAATTGAAACGATTGGGTTTTGAGCCCTCTGTGGCGAGTTTTGCATTCCACGCGTCGCTGGCGCGGGCGCTGAAAGGCGTGGAGCTGAAGCCGACAGAGGGTCTCATCGAATCGCTTCGCGAGATCAAGGACGCGGGGGAGATCGAGTCCCTGAAACGCTCCGCCGACATCGCCGTGAAGGGTTTTCATTATGTGCGCCAAACCACGCGAGCGGGCATGACCGAGCGCGAAGTGCAGGGGAGGCTCGAGTATTTCACGAAATCCCTGGGCTCCGAGAAGCCTGCGTTCGACATCATCATCGCGACGGGTCCCCGCGCCTCCATGCCGCACTGCCAGACCAACGAAACGCCGGTGCGGAACAACGACGTGCTGCTCGTGGATATGGGCGTCGTCTGGGAAGGGTATTACTCGGATTTGACCCGACCTATCTTTTTGGGTAAAATAAGCGCCTTGCATAAGAAAATCCACGGCATCGTGTGGGAGGCTCAGCGGGCCGGCATCCGAAAAGCCGGTCCAGGCGTTCCCGCGCACGAAGTCGACGCCGCCTGTCGCTCCGTGATCAAGAAATACGGGTACGCGGAGTATTTCGGCCATGGTACGGGACACGGCGTCGGTCTCGAGATCCACGAAGCCCCGACGGTTTCCCCCAAAAGCGAGACGATCTTGCGGCCGGGCATGGTGATCACGGTGGAGCCGGGGATCTATCTGCCGGGAAAATTCGGCGTGCGCATCGAGGACATGGTCCTCATCACGCCCAACGGACATGAGGTGATGACCAGTGATCTCGACCAGTCAGTTTAAAACAGGTGTTGTCATTAAATACGAGGGCGGCCTGTATGAGATCCTCGAATTTCAGCTCGTCAAAATGCAGCAGCGCCAGCCCATCGTCCGCACCCGTATCAAGAACATCAAGACCGGCAGCGTGCTCGAGCAGCCGTTCCGTTCCGGCGAAAAGTTCGAAGAGATCTACCTCGAAGAAAAACCCATCCAGTTCCTTTACCATGAGGGCGACAAATATCACTTCATGGACAGCGCGTCTTACAACGAGGTCGTCGTGTTCGCACCTGTTTTGGGCGAGAACGTGAAATACCTGAAGGAAAACGCCGAGATCAGCGGCCGCTATTGCGGCGACGAGCTCATCGACGTGGATCTCGGCTCTTCGGTGGTGCTGAAGATCACGCAGACCGAGCCCGGCATACGCGGAGACACGGCTAAAAGCGGTTCCAAACCCGCACAGGTGGAAACAGGCGCCACGATCAAGGTCCCTCTTTTCGTCAACACCGGCGACTCGGTACGCGTCGATACGCGCACCGGCGATTATGTCGAAAGAGTTTAAACAGGAGGTGCAGGAGTGAACCTGAAAGAGATCAAGGAAATGCTGCAGCTCATGAACGAAAACAACCTCACGGAGTTCGAGCTGGAAAAAGAGGGGCTGAAGATCCGCCTCAAAAAAGTCGGTTCCCACATCGAACAGACTTATGTCCCCGCCGATCCGTCGCATTCGGCCGCCGCGCCAAAGTCCCAAGAGGGATCTAAAGAGCTTCCCAGGGCCGGCAGCGGCAAGACGGCAGTCAAATCGCCTATGGTCGGCACTTTTTACGCGTCTCCCGCGCCGGACGCGCCCCCTTTCGTTCAGGTGGGCTCTCAGGTGGAGGTGGGCCAGGTGATCTGCGTCATCGAAGCCATGAAGCTCATGAACGAGATCAAATCGGAAGTGCGGGGAAAGATCGCCGAGATCCCCGTGCACAACGGCGACCCCGTCGAATTCGGGCAGGCGCTTTTTTTCGTCGAATAATTCTCTCTTCCGGGGTATGAGTATGTTCTCAAAAATATTGGTGGCCAACCGCGGCGAGATCGCGCTCCGCGTCATCCGCGCGTGCAAAGAGCTCGGCGTGAGGACTGTCGCCATTTATTCCGAACCGGACGCCAATTCTCCCCATGTGCATCTGGCCGATGAAGCCGTCTGTATCGGCCGCGCGGCTGTCTCCCAAAGCTATCTCAATATCCCCGCCATCATCAGCGCGGCCGAGATCACGGATGTTGACGCCATTCACCCCGGTTACGGATTTTTGTCCGAAAACGCCCATTTTGCCGAGATCTGTGAGTCCTGCCAGATCAAGTTCATCGGACCTACCTCCAAAGCCATCGCTGCGATGGGCGACAAGATGGCCGCGCGCGAGATGATGCGCAAGGTCGGTGTACCCATCATCCCCGGCACCCAGGAAGCCGTACGCGACAAGGACGAGGCGCTTCGCATCGCCAAGCGAATGAAGTGTCCCGTTATTATCACGGCCACCGCCGGCGGTGGCGGGCGCGGCATGCGCGTGTGTCACAACGAAGTGCGCCTCGTGAGCGCGCTCATGACGACT
>CAZTBX010000020.1:0-3520 GCA_964612035.1 uncultured Planctomycetia bacterium | reverse complement strand
TGTCACGGCAGAGATCGCGGGTTCGAATCCCGTCGTCCCCGTTTTTTTGGCTTTCCGCCGTAGGCGGATCCGCCTCTGGCGGAAAAGCGCTGCCCTGTCACGGCAGAGATCGAGGGTTCGAATCCCTTCGGCCCCGCGTTTTTGAATGTGCGAACTATTCGTAAAAGGAGACCATGACTTTATTTTCTTTGCTCAAAACTGGCGGCGTTACCGTCATTGTTCTCATGCTTTGCTCGGTGCTTTCGTGGACGGTCGCGTTGGAGAGGTTTTTTTATTACTGGAAAAGATCGAGGATCAAAAGGATCGACTTCATGACGCGTATCGCCGGCGACCTGAAAAAAGGCGATACGCACAGGGCCCTGCAGGTGAGTGCGGACACGGACGCGCTATTCGCCAAAGTGGCCCATGCCGGCATCAGCCTGCATGGCAAAGGGGAAGGCGCCGTGCGTGGCGCGATGGAAAGAGAGACCATGGTCCAGACGAGTGAACTTGAAAAAAATATCGGCATCACCGGCACCATCGGCAGTGTCTCCGTGTACATCGGTCTCTTCGGGACCGTGCTTGGCATCATCCGCGCTTTTCATGACATTTCGGCGAGCCGCTCCGGAGGGCTCAGCGTCGTCATCAACGGCATTTCCGAGGCCCTGATCTGCACGGCGATGGGTCTGGCCGTGGCCGTGCCGGCTGTCGTCGTTTACAATTATTTCGTGAAAAGAATAGACCATTTCGTGAATGACATGCAGCTCACCGCTTCCGAAGTCCTGGACCTCCTGAGAGAGAAATAAGCGTGAACACGGTCAGGCGTGGACAGAGGCTCGTCGCTGAGATCAATATTACTCCTTTCACGGACGTGATCCTGGTGCTTCTGGTCATTTTCATGATCACGACCCCGCTTCTTTCCCAGTCCGGCATGGACGTGGAATTGCCGAAGGCCTCCAGTGCGCAGGCGCTGAACACAAAGACGGATGTTCTCATCACGATCACGAAAGAAGGAGCCGTGTACCTCGAAGGGCGCGTCGTGACGCGAGACGAGCTGAAAGAAAGAATGGGCAGCGTGAAGCGCTACGGCTCCAACGTGGCCGTGATCCTGAACATCGACGAAGGCGTGCAGTTCAAGAATGTCGTCAGTGTGCTCGATGTCTTGCGCGGTCTCGGTATCAAAAACTTCAACATCGCAGCCAAAACATAATAATCCTAGAAAGGGGCCATGCCCGCAAAAAAAGTTAGCGACTCAAAGACCGAAATGAGCCAGCTCATGATGCCGCAGCATGCCAATGTCGCCGGCACCGTGTATGGAGGCACCATCCTCTCCATCGCCGACAGCGTGGCCTATGTGTGCGCGGCCAGACATGCTGGCCCTTACTGCGTGACGGTGTCGGTGGATCGCGTCGATTTTCGCGAGCCCGTCCAGATCGGTCAGGTAGTGACTTTTCTCGCTTCGGTGAACTATGTGCGGAGGACTTCGATGGAGATCGGTATCCGGATCATGACCGAGGACCTGCACACGGGAGAGAAGCGGCACACGAATTCCTGCTATTTCACCATGGTCTGTGTCGATGAAAATCGCCGTCCCAAGGAAGCCCCCAAGATCCTTCCGCAAACCGAGGACGAAAAAAGGCGTTATGCTGCCGGTGAAAAAAGAGCTTCCCTGAGAAAACGATGAGCGCCGAGGCTTAGGGCCGGATCCGCATGCCGCTTTATCAATGCGACAAAGCCGTGCTCAGTCTCACCAACGGCGCGGAGCCGTTCTTGCAGGCCTATTCGACCAATACTCTGGATCAGCCGAAAAACGCTTTTGTCGACCTGCGCGGCCGCATCGTGGTTATCTGTGACCAGACCCGCGCGTCAAAAGACGAAGTACGGCTGGTCGTGGAGAAAAGTGTCGTCGGACGGCTTTTAGACCATCTTAAAATTTACCTCGACTTGACGGGCGCGACGATCCGCCCACTTTCAGGGTTTGTCTATTTTGACCTCGAAAGTGACCAGAGACCGGCGGCGGGTGACGTGTGTATCGAGCAGCCCAAAGGGCGGCTTCTCATCACCTCTGTTCCTAGAAAGGCGACGGTCACCGAGGAAGAATTCACCCGTTTTCGTCTGGCCCACCGTCTACCGCTGCAGGGGAAAGATTTTGAGGACGAGATGCTTCTCAACGTGTTTGACGAAGGTGTCGTGTCGTACACGAAAGGCTGTTATCTCGGCCAGGAGATCATCGCACGCGTGCATCACAGGGCGCATCCCCCGAAGCGTCTGGTCGTGAAGCACGGATCCGAGTGCCGGCCCGGAGAGAACATGACCTCCAGGGTTTTCGATGCCTCCCGCGGGGAAGAGATGGGGTTCGTATGGGAGGAAGTGGGAAATGATGTCACTGCGAAATAAGGTCACGGACCTATTGAAGACACGTTTGGATGCCTCGGAGATCGAGGTCGTCGACGAAAGCGCCGGACATGCGGGCCATTCGGAAACGGGAGCGCATTTTTTTGTCCACATCGTTTCACCCAAGTTCAACGGTAAAACCCGTGTCGAGCGCCATCAGATGGTGTACGAAGTCTTGAAAGACGAATTGCGGGAAAACGTGCACGCACTGCGCATTCGCGCCTTGTCGACGGAGGATTGACGTGCCCGCGCTCACCCTTGCCCAAAAGTCCTGTGCGGCTTGTCATGGTCTGTCAGGGCCTCTTTCTAAGAATAAAGCCTTGCGCCTTTTGAGATCCCTTTCGGGGTGGCGTTTGTCCAGGGACGGGAGATCCATCTCTACGGAGATCCTGCTCCAAGACTTCATGTCGGCTATTCGTCTCATCCATCGCATTGCTGCTATCGCCGAAAAAGAGGACCATCATCCCGATCTTCATCTGACAAGCTATCGAAAACTGAAGATCGAGCTTAGCACGCACTACGTAGGCGGTCTCTCCGAAAACGACTTCATCCTAGCCGCTAAGGTGAACAGATTGCCAAAAAGGCTAAAGAAAATTAAGTCATAAGTATTCATGATTAAATGACTTACAATAGTATTAAACCTTTTAAGATTTAGGGCGTCTAATAGATAGAAACCAACGGATCAAGGAGGTCTTCAATGCGACAATTCATGAAGGGGCTGACAAGGGCGGCCATGGCGGGTATTTTCGCCCTGAGCATGGGGGTGACAAGCGCATCGGCAGAGGAGAGTGAGAGTCCTGAGGCTCAGCAGAACGTGCAGGAGCTTCAGAAACTGAAGCAGTCCGATCCCGAGAAGTTCGGGCGTGTGGTGCACGAAAAAAAGGAAAAGATCAAGCACAGACTCCAGGAGTTGAAGGAAAAAGACCCTGAGAAGTATGAAAAAGTGAAAGAGAACATCAAGGAGCACCGCAAGGAAAGGCTTGAGAAGCTGCGCGAAGAAAATCCGGAAAAGTTCCGTGAGGTCATGCAGAATAAAAAGCAGAAGCTGGAACACATGAAAGAAGAAAATCCGGAACGCTACAAGGAGTTCCTGAAAAATCACCCGAAAGCGGCGGAGCGCCTGGAACATCGCGCCGACCATCGGGAA
>CAZTBX010000019.1:0-14397 GCA_964612035.1 uncultured Planctomycetia bacterium | reverse complement strand
TGCGGAGGCTGCCAATACCACCATGTCTCCTACGAGGAAGAACTTCACCTGAAACAAGAGCAGGCGCGCGAGACACTCGATCGCATCGGCGTGGCCGCTGCTCTCCAGCCGATACGCCACGCCCCCAAAGAACAGGGCTACCGGAATTCTCTGACACTTCACGCGATAGGCGATGTCAAAAAACCGCGCTCGCTTGGGTTCATCGGTCGCGACAATATTTCACGTATCCCCGTCCGGGAATGCCTGATCGCCGATGAAAGGTTTGCGCCCATTTTTTCGGCAAAACACACGCTTCCAAAAGGGGCCGAGGATATTTCGTTCAAGCTCGATGAAAAAGGTCGGCTATTCTCCGACAAAGATGAAGCGTTCATGCGCATCCATCTCGCGGGTGTGTCGCTCTGCGCTCACACCAAAGGTTTTTTTCAAGCCAACCTGCCTGTCACGGAACTCCTGGTCGCGGGCGTGAGATCCTGGGTCGAAAGAGCGTCGCCAGAAGTCTTCGTGGACCTTTATGCGGGCGTCGGTACTTTCGGCATTCTCTGCGCGCAAAACACCCGTGCCATCGTGGCCGTCGAAGAAAGCCGCTTCAACCTGCAGGCGCTTCGCATGAACCGCGAAGAAAAAGGGCTGAGTCAGATGGAGATCGTCGAAGGGCGCGTGGAGAAGACCCTGGATAGCTGGTTCGGCCGTATCGCCAAAAAAACGGTGGTCCTGATGGACCCACCGAGGCAGGGGCTAGAAAGGAATGTGGCCGAGCGTCTTGCCGCTTGCGATGCCGAGGCGCTCATCTATGTCTCCTGCGACCTGATGACGCTTGTCCGCGATATTCAGCTCATCCTCGGCGGCTCGTATTTCACCGTGTCCGAGATCGTGCCCTATGATATGTTTCCCCGCACCAAGCATATTGAAATCGCGGCTCTACTGGTCAGAAAGTAGGCTCATTTTCCTTGAAATTCACCTCCAAATCTAATACAATTTAATTAAAATTAAGCAAAAGGAAGCAAAAATATATATGGAACTCCTGAAAGGCGCTGAAAACGCCGAAAAAGCCAAATCCCTGGAAGTCGCCGAAGAGGCGCGCGAAGAGGTGTGGAAATACCCAAGCTTTGTCGCGGCCCTTTTCACCGGAAAGATCAGCTGGGACCTCGTGTTTCCCTTCCCCGAGCAGGACGCGGCGGACAAAAACATCGGCGATGAGTTTGTGAAAAAGGTCGAGGCGTTCCTGAAGCGCGAAGTGGATGCCGATGAGATCGACAGGACCGGCCTCATCTCCGAGCGCATCATGAAAGGCCTCGCCGACATGGGCCTTTTTGGTATCAAGATCCCCAAGGAATACGGCGGCCTGGGCCTCTCCCAGATCAACTACAACCGCATCATCGCGATGATCGCGAGCCACTGCGGCTCTACGGCGGTACTTTTGTCCGCGCATCAGAGCATCGGCGTGCCTCAGCCGCTGAAGCTTTTCGGTACGCCGGAGCAGAAGAAAAAATATCTCCCACGATTCGCCAAGGGGGCGATCTCGGCCTTTGCGCTCACGGAGCCGGAAGTTGGCTCAGACCCCGCGAAGATGAGCACCACCGCGACACCGGTGGACAACGGCGACTCCTATCTGATCAACGGGTCGAAGCTTTGGTGCACGAACGGGACCATTGCCGACGTGCTCATCGTCATGGCGAAAACCCCTCCGAAAATAGTGAATGGAAAAGAAAAAACGCAGATCACGGCGCTCATCGTGGAAAAGGGTATGCCGGGTTTCGAGGTCGTGCATCGTTGCATGTTCATGGGCTTGAAAGGCATCCAGAACGGCCTGCTCAAGTTCAACAACGTGAAAGTGCCCAAAGAGAATATCCTCTGGGGCCTCGGTCAGGGTCTGAAGCTGGCGCTTATCACGCTGAACACGGGCCGGCTCACGGTCCCTGCGGCGTGCACGGCGATGGCCAAAAAATCCCTTTTCATCACCCGCGAGTGGTCAAAAAAAAGGGTGCAGTGGGGTGCACCCATTGGCCAGCATGAGGCCGTGACTTCCAAGATCTCGCTCATGACGGCGACGACATTCGCGATGGACAGTGTCACTTGGTTTGCATCGGCCCTTGTCGATAGAGGTGGCACGGATGTCCGCCTCGAAGCCGCGATGTCCAAGCTCTTCTGCACCGAAGCTGCCTGGCGCATCGCCGACGACACCGTGCAGATACGCGGCGGCCGTGGCTATGAGACCGCCGACTCGCTTCGCGGACGCGGGGAAGAGCCGATCCCGGTCGAGCGTTTCATGCGGGATGCGCGCATCAATCTCATCATCGAAGGTACAAGTGAGATCATGCATCTTTTCATCGCGCGCGAGGCAATGGACCCGCATCTTAGGCGCATCCTGCCGCTTCTTGATTCCCACACGCCGCTCGGCGATAAAATAAAAAAAGCGGCGGAGATGTTCTTTCATTACGCTGTCTGGTACCCGAGGCAATGGGTGTACCTGAGGCGTTGGAAGGGCAAAGTGAAGGTGTCCGATGCCTTGAAAAGCCATATCCGTTTCATCGAAAAGACAAGCCACAAGCTCGCGCGTGAGCTTTTTCAAGCAATGGTGCGTTATCAGCAGGGCCTCGAAAAACGCCAGCAGATCCTTTTCCGTTTCGTCAACATCGGCACAGACCTTTTCGCGATGGCGGCGGCCTGCTCACGAGCTGCTTACCTTTCAAGCATCAACCCCTCCGATCGCAGCGCCGAGGAGCTCGCGGATCTTTTCTGTAAAGAGGCCGAGCTTCGCATCGAGCGCGAATTCCATGCTCAGCGTCACAATGATGATAAGATGATCTATAAGATCGGAAGGAACATGCTGGATGGCAAATACCTCTGGCTTGAAACGGGGATCGTGAAATAACGAGGCTCGCCATGAAAAAGACCGTTTTGATCATTTTGGCTGAAGGATTTGAAGAAATAGAGGCTGTCACACCCATCGACGTGTTGAGGCGTGCGGGGGTGAATGTCATTGTGGCCGGTCTTGAAGAGCGGCAAGTCAAGGGTTCACACGGCGTTGAACTTTTCGCTGAGATCTTGCTGAAGGATTATTACAAGATGCCCGACGCGGTCGTTCTCCCTGGAGGGCCGGGCGCCGAAAGACTCGGCCAGTCGCCGGCCGTGAAGGAACTTGTCTCACGCATGCAAGAATCCGGTAAGCTTATTGCTGCTATTTGCGCCGCGCCTGCCGTGGTACTCGCTGAAAGCGGAGTTTTGGATGGCAAAAAGGCCACCTGCTACCCTGGTTATGAAAAATATTTTGGTGCCGGCACCACTTTTATGAAGGACCGTGTCGTGACTGATGGCTATATTGTCACAAGTCGGGGGCCCGGAACCGCTCTCGAATTTTCACTCGAGCTTGTACGAAATCTCGTGGATGAAACTACCGCCAGGACGGTGGCTGAAAAAATGTTGGCCAGGGTTTAAAAAGGAGGGGTGATGAAACGTCTCGTGATGCTAGTGATCGTTGCTATTTGTTTTTTGACGCTTGAACCCGCTTTTGCGGCCCAAAGGGGAACGCCTGAGTACGAAAAACTGAAAGAGTACAAAAAGAGCCAGCGTGAGAAAGAGGCGTCTGCTACCGCTCCAGCCGAAAAAAATTTCTGGCAGCGTGAGGCGGAGCGTTCCGGATTGGCGGGAACCGCCGCCATGTTCAGCAACCCGGTGCGTCTGATAGCCTCGAGAAAGGATACAGAATAACGGCTGAGTGGCTACTTTAGAGAACGTCTTTTCCTGGTCTAAGTCGCGTGCCGAGACTTTCCGCGAGTGCCAGCGGAAATACTATTATGACAAGTACGGGTGTTGGGGCGGCTGGGATCCGGCGGCCGCGCCCAAGGTTCGTCTCACCTATGTCCTGAAAAATCTGAAGAACCGATGGGCGTGGAAAGGCGAAACCGTCCATCATATCATCGAGGAAGTTCTCAAGTCCCTCCGGCAGGGTCGGCCTGTTCCCAAAGACGAGGCGCTCGGGCGTCTCACCGAGACCATGCGCCGCAATTTCCGCTCGTCCAAAGCGAAACAGAATTATCAGGACCCGAAAAAAAACCTCGGTCTTTTCGAGCACGAATACGAAAAGCCGATGAACGACGAGGCCTGGAAAAAAGTGCACGACGAAGCGCACGCCTGCCTCACGAATTTTTATGGCTCGGCCCTGTATGCGGAGCTGCTCGCCGATGATAAAAAAAGCTGGCTCGTCATCGAGGACCTTGAGGAATTCGATTTCAACGGCTCCAAGATCTATGTGAAACTCGATTTTGCCCGGAAAAAAGACGGCCGCATTGAGATCTACGACTGGAAAACCGGCAAAAGCGACAAAGAGGCCTCGGTGCAGATGGGCGCCTACTCACTGTACGCGATGGGCAAGTGGCGTGTCCCGCTTTCGGATATTCGCACGTATCTCTTCAACGTTTCGGCCGAGGCCCCGGTCCCGGTCGAACAACCGCTCACGGAACGCTTGCTCGAAGAGACGAAGGCCGAGATCTCCCGAAGCGTCGCCGACATGAGGTCGTTATTGGCGGATCCGGTGAAAAATATCCCCAAGGCCGCCTCATTCTTTCGTTTCACCGAAAACGAGCGCGCTTGCGGCTTCTGCAATTTTTACAAGGTCTGCGAACGCTTCTATCCCACCCATAAGTCTTGATTTAGAAATATCCATTTGGTAGGATAACTACACCCTCGACGCGAAGTCATCGGTTGTAAGCCTTTTATTTATAGTCACTTATGAATATGCCCAATCTGAAGGTCAGTGACACGCTGGACTGTTCCTGGCTTTTATGTCCCGTGCCGATCCTGATGACCGAAGAGAGATTGGAAACCCTGCCGGCTGGCGGCACCCTCGAGGTGATCTTCACCGACCCCGGGGCCAAACCCGATCTCATGGCCTGGTGCCGCGCGACGGGGAATGAATTCATCGCCTGCCGGGACGAAAAAAAACGAAGCCTGGCTTATATAAGGAAGAATAAATAATCAGCATGGATGACGGCCTGAAAGACAATTTAAAAAAAGCGGTCACCGCCATACGCAAGGCCGATAAAGTCCTCATCGTTGCGCACATCAACCCCGATGGGGACACGATCGGCTGCCTCCTGGCCTTGGGTCTTGCGCTGCTTCACACGGGAAAAAAGATCAGCATGGTCTGCCAAGACGGCGTGCCGTCCCGTTTCCAGTTCCTGCCCGGCAGTGAGCTCATCGCTTCTTCCGCGACGGAGCGTGCGGATGTGGCCATCGCCGTCGACTGCGGCAGTGCAAGACAGATGGGTTCGATCCGCACAGCTTTTTTTAAGGCCCGGACGACGATACAGATCGACCATCATGATTTCGGCGAGTCTTTCGGAAAGATACAGGTATTGGAGAACGAGGCCTCGGCCGTCGGCGAGATCGTGTATGAGCTCATCCGCGCGCTGAACATTGAGATAAGCCCCGCCATCGCGGCGTGCCTGCTCACCTCCATCATCATCGACACCGGCTCTTTCCGTTTTTCGAACATCCGGCCGAAAACTTTCGATATCTGCAGCAAGCTCATCAAAAAGGGCGTAGATCTCCAAAGCCTGATAGAGGAGTCCTACTGGATACGCAGCCGCGCGATGTCGAAGCTGCTCAGCTACTGCCTTTTGCACGCGGAATTTTCCGAAAGCGGGACCGTGGCCTGGTCCGTGGTCACTCAAAAAGACATCCGGCGTTTCGCCGCTAAACTTTCGGACGCCGACAGCGTGGCGGACGACCTGCGTTCCATCGAGGGCGTCAAGATCACGGCGGTTTTCCGTGAGATCGATAAGAATCGTCTGCGCGTGAGCCTTCGCTCGAAACACGGCATCAACGTGGCCGAGGTGGCGACCCGTTTCGGCGGAGGCGGACATCACAACGCCGCCGGCTGCAGCATCCGCAATTCAGCCATCGAAAAAAAGAAACTTCTGAAAGAGCTGGAGGCACTGACCTCGTGACCAAGTATGTTCTCGTCATCCCCGACGGCATGGGGGACAAGCCGCTCGCGAAGCTCGGCGGCAGGACGCCGCTAGAAGCGGCGCACACGCCGGTCATGGATTTTTTCGCCAGCCGCGGGATCGTGGGGCTCAGTCAGAATATCCCTGATGGTTTTATCCCTGGCACCGACGTCGGCTGTATGAGCGTTTTCGGTTACGATCCGACCAAGTATTTCACTGGCAGAGGGCCTCTCGAGGCGGCCGAGCTCGGCATTGAGCTCAAGTCCGACGAGCTGGCGTTCCGTTGCAACCTCGTGACGCTGGAAGGACCGGAACTCAAGGATTTCAGCGCCGACCATATCTCGGTGGGCGAGGCCCGCAAACTGCTTGAGTCTTTTGACGCGGAAGTACGGAAAAAATATGGCATGGAGGTGCGTTTTTATCCAGGCAAAGGCACCGGTTACAGAAATCTTATGGTGTTGAAGGGCGCGCACCCGGGCATGCAGGAGACCCTCTGCACGCCGCCTCATGACATCATGGGCCGGCCTTATGCGCGGCATCTGCCAAAAGGTCAAGGGGCCGAGCTTCTCATGGCACTCATGGAGTCCTCCAAAAATTTTTTCGAAGATCATCTCGTGAACCGGAAAAGGCGCCAGATGGGAAAGGGAACGGCGAACATGATCTGGCTGTGGGGACAAGGTTTTCCGCCGTGTTTCCCGTCTTATCATGAAAGCTACGGTTTTCAAGGAGCGGTGATCAGCGCCGTTGATCTTATAAAAGGCATCGCGTTATACGCGGGCCTCGACGTCATCCGCGTGCCGGGTGTGACGGGATATTTTGACACCAATTACGTGGGCAAGGCCGAATACGCCGTAAATTCCCTGCGCAGCCGCGATTTCGTCGCCATCCATATCGAGTCCACGGACGAGGCCGGGCATATTGGTGACCCCGATCTCAAGATCAAGGCCATCGAAGACGTCGACCGCCTGCTCCTGGGCACGCTGAAACGGGGGCTTGAGGAGTTCGGGGATTACAAGATACTTCTCATGCCGGACCATTTCACCTGCGTCGAGACCAAGACGCACTCGAGCGATCCTGTCCCATTCTTTATTTATTCGCGGCGCGATGAAAAAAAAGGCCCGGCGAAGTTCTCCGAAAGATCGGGCGCTGCTTCGGGGCTTATCGCGCAAGAGGGCTATCGCCTCATGGATTTTTTCGTGAAGGGTGTGGATTGTTTCAGCGTCGGAGCCCGTCATGCGTGAAGTGGCTAAAGTGGATACGCTGGTGATAGGCGCCGGTGTCGCGGGTCTTGCGGTGGCACGACATCTCGCCAAAAACCGTGCGGGCAAAATAGCCGTAGTCGAACAGGAGAACGCGCTTGGCGGACACGCCTCCGGCCGTAATGCCGGCATGATACGCCAGGCGCTGCCGGATCCGATACTCGCGCGTGTGGCCAAGGAAGGTCGTGAGGGTCTTGCAAGGCTATCAGGTAAAAATTGGAAAGGCGCTCATTTCAGGGCCATCGGATCGCTGCTTTTGGCAAAAGGCCGTGGGCTAGAGGAACTCGAACACACGGCTTTGGCTCTCAAAAAAGAGCGCATCGGTTTCCACTGGGTTACGAAAAAAGAGGCTGTGCGCAAAGTATGTTTGCTGGACGGAGGCGATTTCGAAAAAGCGCTCTTTTGTCCGAGCGATGCGGCAGTGGAGATCCAGCCTCTTTTACGGGGGTTCGTGAATGAGTTAAAAGAAAAGCGTGTCCCTGTTTTTATGGGCGCGCGCATCCTCAAAGTCGAAAAACGCGGCGCATCGTTCGAGGTGCATGCGGGGGGAAAGTGTTTTATCGCGCAAAACATCATCAACGCGGCCGGCGCATGGGCGCCTTTCGTTGCGGACATGGCCGGGGCTAGCCGCGTGACGCTCGCAGCCTACAAGCGGCATCTTTTTTATACGCCGCCCATGAAAGAAGTGAACAAGCGCTGGCCGTTCGTGTGGGACGTGAGCCATGATTTTTATTTCCGCCCCGATGAAGGAGGTCTTCTCATGAGCCCTTGCGACAAAGACCCCGTGGACTTGAGGCTGGGGCGTTCGGGAAAAGGGGAGACGACGGACGCGCGCATGCGTCGTCTGCTTCTTGAAAAACTCGCCGCTTTCTCGGACAGGCTTTCACGCCTCGGGATCGAGCGCGGTAAGGCGGGTCTCAGAACACTGTCGCCTGACGGGCGTTTTGTCATCGGCGAAGACGCAAAGTTAAGAGGTTTTCATTGGCTGGCCGGCCTAGGCGGGCATGGGGTCACCACCTGTCTCGCCGTCGGACGGCTCGCGGGTGACATCATTCTCGGGAAACGAACGGACGCGGCCCTCCGTGAGGCGTTTTCTCCCGCAAGGCCATCCCTGAGAGAGGCTTATGCTGCCTAAAGTCGACTACCATATGCACACGCCGCTATGCGGCCACGCCATCGGCGAACCCTCGGAATACGTCGAGCAGGCCCTGCGCGTCGGTCTCGAGGAGATCGGTTTTTCCGACCACGCGCCACTGGTGGCGTATGAAGACGCGCGCTATACGATGAACGCCTCCCAGCTTCCGCTGTATCACTCGATGATCGAGGCCGTACAAAAAAAATACGCGTCTTTCACGATCAAGATCGGTCTCGAAGCGGATTATGTGCCTGGTTTCGAGGAAAAAACCCGCAAAATGCTCTCGTCCTATCCTTATGATTTCGTGATCGGCTCCGTGCACTTCATCGAAAACTGGGCGTTCGACGATCCGGACCAGAAACTACGGTGGAAGGACAGGGACATCGACACGGTTTACCGTGATTATTACAGCTTACTGCGTCGGTCGGCATCATCCGGACTTTTTGACATCATGGGGCATGTCGATCTCGTAAAAAAATTCGGGCACCGCGCTACAGCGGACCTAAGCGACGAAGTCGAAAACACTGCCGGAGTTTTCAAAAAGGCAGGTGTGACCGTCGAGATCAACACCTCTGGCCTCCGCAAGCCTGTGAAGGAGATCTATCCGTCGCTGGATGTGTTGAAGATCTATCAAAAGGCCGGCGTGCCCATCACTTTTTCTTCGGACTCGCATGACCCGCAGGATGTCGGCCGCGACTATGACAAGGCCGTCGCGCTGGCTAAGGCCGCTGGTTATACCGAGTACCTCGTTTTCCGGAAAAGAAAGATCGAGAAAAAGGTGAAGCTATGAAGCCGATCCCTCTGCATGGTCTGGACCATATCGCTATCAGCGTGAAAGACCTCGAGCGCTCGCTCAAGTTTTACACGGAAGTGCTGGGACTCAAGGTCACCGAAAGAGAGCACTCGAAACCGGGTATCGAGTACTTTCTCGACTGCGGGACGGCGCTCATCGGCCTCATCCAGGGCGAATCGTCCGGAGAAAAGCATCTCTTGCAGGACGGCGGCCTTGGTGGCAATCACGTTTCTTTCCGCGTGCATTCGCGTGACTTCGATGCCGCCGTCGAAGACGTCCGCAAAAGGAACATCCCCATCACTTTCCTGAAAAAAAGGGAAAAATCCTGGTCGCTTTATTTTCTCGACCCCGATGGCAACAAGCTCGAGGTCACGGCTTGGCCGCTCGAGGACGGCGTTCTATAATAATAAAGGAGGAAGAAGACATGCCTATTCCACAGGAAGGAAATGCCGCCCCCGCGTTCAAGATGCCCGCGAACACCGGCGACACTGTTTCACTCACCGATTTCAAAGGCAAGAAGCGCGTGGTGCTTTATTTTTACCCGAAGGATGATACGCCAGGTTGTACCGTCGAGGCCTGCGGTTTCAGGGACAAGATCCGTGCCATCGAAGGCCGCGATGCCGTGGTGCTCGGCGTGAGCCCCGATGCAGCGGACTCGCACAATAAGTTCATCGAAAAGTTCAAGCTGCCTTTCATTCTGCTCAGCGATGAGGACAAAAAAGTCTGCAACGCTTACGGAGTCTGGGTGAAAAAGAGCATGTACGGAAAAGAGTACATGGGCGTGGCCCGCACCACTTTCATCATCGGCAAAGACGGCCGCATCGAGAAAGTGTTCGAGAAAGTGAAGCCGGAGGGCCACACCGAGGAGGTCCTTAGCCATCTTGCCGAGCATCCTGTTCAGAAATAAAGATCGGAAGGTCGAGGTCGCGAAAGGCGTTTCTATCCTCGACGCCGCGATGGAAAATCGCGTGCCGATCTATCACACCTGCGGCGGCAACGCTTCGTGCAGCACCTGCCGTGTCCTTATCGTGAAAGGCGCGGAGAACCTCTCTCCGATCGAAAGTGCCGAGGAGCAGGTGCTCGACTCGTTCGATCTAAGATCCCCGCATCGGCTCGCGTGTCAGGCCGAGGTGCTGAAAGGGGAGGTGGAGGTCGAGATCCCGAAGCACACGAAGCCCTGTCGGGACAACAAAACGCCTGCTCTTCCAAAAAAATGAGAATAGGCGAAGGGTTTTTCACGACGCTCACATGTCTCGGTCTTTCGCTGATCCTGAACGGCGCCGCCGTTGTTTCTTTGGGTCCGGGTTTTTCCACCGCCACGCATGAGAACGCCAAAGAAAATGCCCTGCGAAAAGGCGATGCGATTCGATTCGAATATGTGGAATCGCCAGTGAAAACTTATCGCCTGCCGCCTAGATCTTCGGGCAAAATATCCGACAAGAATGCCTTGGATCAGGACCAGGCCCGCAAGAAAAATGCCAGCGGCGCGCCTGCCGTAACATCACTGGGTCCCGCCAATCAGCTGAGACAGTCGAGAAAAAGCTCCCCGGCCGCGCGTTCTCAGAGCGCCCAGCCCGCTAAGCCCAAGACCGAAAAAAATGAGGCGAGCCCCACGCCGGATCCCGGAACGGGAGAAACGGGTATCCCCGTTAGGGTCCAGACGCAGAGTGCCGTTTCAAAGCCGCAGGAGCCGCGCCGGGCCGAACAGGGAAAAGCCGGCGCCGTACCGGACAAGATCGAGATCCAGGAGATGGCAAAGACGGAAGCCGGCGGGGCGGCCCTGTTTGGTGTCACCTCTTTCGAGGCCACAGGCTCGGGAATGGGCGAGTACATGAAGAGACTGAAAGAAAAAGTGTGGGGCGCGTGGTTCCCCTATATCGCGTTCAAGTACCCGCAGGAATTCATAGGCTCCGATTCTGTGCTCATCATCACGCTGGATGCCAAAGGGGAAGTGAAGAGACTGCGCGTGATCGAGAGCACTGGGAGCGAGGCGTTCACGACTTTCTGCATGCAGGCCATCCAGCGCGCCTCAGGATTCGGGGACCTGCCCGCCGAAGTTTTGGCCCTCACTGGCAAAGACCAGATCGACCTCCGCTTCGCATTCCACTATAGATAATCTAGGGCCAGCAGGTGTCTCGCATTGTCCTCGATCGACCGTCTGATTTTCCCCACCGAGGAAAATCAGACTCGATGACTCGGCTCGCGGTGTTTGAAACCAGTGTTCCATGGCGCTCGCCTCGTCAACGTCGCTCTCGAACAACGCGAGCCACCCGCTGGCTAGATTAATCACTAGCCCCACCGATCCCGCCGTCACCCGTTCGCTAATTGACGCTCGCCACCCACCGGGTCTACTTAAATGACACGAGCGAATGGTAAAAGGGCGACCCCTTTTTTTGTGACGAGCCGCTATGCGCCGTCCAGGCCGCATTAGACGCTTTCCTTCCTAACCTATACCGCGGGTTACAGGGTGAGTAAGTCCAAAGCCCTGCTATAAAAGGCGCGACGGCGAGGAACAAAAAAACGGGGTCGCCCTGTAACCCACATGTGGTAGGGATCCGTTCGCTGGAGCTAGGCGAGCGGAGAGCAAAGGGAGAAGGGGTGGGGGCTTAAATCTTCTGGTAAATCTTAGACCCGGCCTTTTTAAACTCTTCCGACTTCTCTTTCATGCCGGCCTGGAGGGCTTCCTGTTCCTCGAGGGCTTTTTTCGCGGCGTACTCGCGGACATCCTGCGTCACTTTCATACTGCAGAAATGCGGGCCGCACATGGAACAGAAGTGCGCGACCTTGGCGGAGTCCTGCGGGAGCGTCTGGTCGTGGAACGCGAGTGCCGTCACGGGGTCTAGGGATAGATTGAACTGGTCTTTCCAGCGGAATTCGAAGCGTGCCTTGCTGAGTGCGTTGTCGCGGATCTGAGCGCCCGGGTGGCCTTTGGCGAGATCGGCGGCGTGCGCCGCGATCTTGTAGGTGATGACGCCCGTTTTCACATCCTCTTTGTTGGGCAGTCCGAGATGCTCTTTGGGAGTCACGTAACAGAGCATCGCGCAGCCGTACCAACCGATCATGGCCGCCCCGATGCCCGAGGTGATGTGGTCATAGCCCGGCGCGATGTCGGTGGTCAGCGGCCCGAGCGTGTAGAAAGGCGCCTCGCCGCATTCGGCGAGCTGTTTTTCCATGTTCACTTTGATGAGATGCATCGGGACGTGTCCCGGCCCCTCGATCATGACCTGCACATCGTGTTTCCAGGCGATGTTCGTGAGCTCTCCGAGTGTCTCGAGCTCGGCGAACTGCGCTTCATCATTGGCGTCGGCGATGGAGCCGGGTCTCAGGCCGTCCCCGAGCGAGAAGGAGATGTCATAGGCCTTCATGATCTCGCAGATCTCTTCGAAATGCGTGTAAGTGAAATTTTCCTTGTGATGGGCGAGGCACCACTTGGCGTGGATGGATCCGCCGCGTGACACGATGCCGGTCACGCGCTTTGCGGTCAAAGGCACGTAGCGTAAAAGAACGCCCGCGTGTATCGTGAAATAACTCACACCCTGCTCGGCTTGCTCGATGAGCGTGTCGCGGTAAAGCTCCCAGGTCAGGTCTTCGGCCCTGCCGCTGACTTTTTCAAGCGCCTGATAGATCGGCACTGTCCCGATGGGCACGGGGGAGTTGCGGATGATCCACTCCCGTGTTTCATGAATATTTTTTCCGGTGGAGAGGTCCATCACGGTGTCGGCGCCCCACTGCGTGGCCCACCGCATTTTTTCCACTTCCTCGTCGATGGAGCTGGCGACAGCGCTGTTGCCGATATTGGCGTTGATCTTCACGAGGAAATTGCGCCCGATGATCATGGGCTCAAGCTCGGTGTGATTGATGTTGGCGGGGATGATGGCCCGGCCTCTAGCCACTTCCTCGCGGACAAATTCGGGGGTCACTTTTTTAGGCATCTCGGCGCCAAATCCCTCGCCCGGGTGCTGGCCGCGCAGTGAATCGGCCATTTTTTCCATCAGAATGTTCTCGCGGATCGCGATGTATTCCATCTCCTCGGTGATCACGCCATTTTTGGCGTAATACATCTGAGAAACGTTTTTACCGGCTTTCGCTTTCATGCCGCGGCCTGATGTTTCGGTATCGCCGCGTCGCTGTATCCACGACCGTCGCATGGGCTCGAGGCCGCGGCGGATATCGATGGCCACTTCGGGATCGGTGTAAGGCCCGCTCGTATCATAGACGTACACGGGCGCCTCGCCGCCGTCGAGAGAGATCTCACGCATGGGCACCCGGAGAGAGGGATGGAGCTCGCCCTTCACATAGATCTTTTTAGAAGCGGGAAAGCCGCTGGAATCGTTTTTGGATGCGGGATGAGGGGTGTCCACGGGCTTGATCATAGTGACGAAACCATAAAAAATTTTAACATAAACCGCGCAGGCGAGCCATTGAATTATGTGGTAATTACTGTTAAAATCTACTTAATCATGTTAAAAATTATTCGTTTCATCGGGCTTATCGAATGCCTTATCGGCATCGTGACGCTGGGGACCATCGTCGTACAGCCCTTCATGTTTGACTCCTCAAAAACTCCGGCGGTGCTTGTGTTCGTCGGTGGCACGGCACTCATTTCGTTCGCGATAGGGCTTGGGATCCTGCGGCGGAATGAACGGACTCGCGCATACCTTGTTTATTTTTCCGGCTACATCCTGATCGAGAAACTCCTGATCTTCGCAGGCGTCCTGACGTTGAACGGGAAGATCGTGCAGAGCGTGATAGGGATCCCGACGGACGCGATCTCATTCATCTATCACTCAATCATTGTTCTTTTTTTCATTCGCCCGAGCGTTCGGAGAGCATTTACTTTTTAAGAAAGGGGACCCGCTATGAAAGCCGGCGCAGCTAGACTAATTTCCACATTTTTCCACGTGGGTTTTTTTCCTTTTGCTTCAGGGACTGTCGGTTCGCTCATAGGGGTCGCTCTGTACTATCCGGTAAAAGACAGCCTCGCTCTCCATAGCGCTTTGATCATTCTATTATTCGGAGCAGGCCTCGTTTCTGCGGACCTTTACGAGAAAAGTGTGCAAAAGAAGGACCCCCATGAAGTGATCATCGATGAGATCGCCTGCATGCCGGTCGTCTATTTATTCGTTCCGTATTCTTGGATGAGCCTTCTGACAGGTTTTTTCCTTTTCAGAGCGTTTGATGTCGTGAAACCTTTTCCCATAAGGCGCTTGGAAAAGCTTCATGGTGGGTTAGGGATCATGATCGATGATCTCGTTGCGGCGA
>CAZTBX010000018.1:0-3877 GCA_964612035.1 uncultured Planctomycetia bacterium | reverse complement strand
GTGGGGTATCAAGGAAAAATGTCATGGTATAATGCAGTCCATGCGGTCGCGCAAAAAAATCCTCGGACAACTATCGGTGTTTGCGGCGATCTTATCCGTCTTCGCGGCGCTTTACTGGCATTTCGGTGTTTTGCCGGGCCGCGCCCGCGAGATCGCGATACAAAAGATCGAAGCGGCTACCCATTATCAAGTGAAATTCAGCAAGGTCCTCGTTCTTCCCATACAAGGCCTTTGCTTTTACGATCTCGAAGTGCGTCTGCCCGACGGTTCCCCTCTTTTTTCCGCACGCCGTCTTTCCATCGCCGTAAAACCCATTCCGTTTTTGACGGAAAAAAAGATCATCATCCAAAATCTCGGCCTCGAAGCGCCTATTTACGATGTTTTCCTGACGCCGAAAGAAGCGGCCGCGGCGAAACCACCTATCAAAACAAAGATCTCGGGTCAGATCGACGTGCCGGTGGTGAACGACTCGAGAAACATCGATCTGCGATCGCTTGAAGGCGGACCCGAAAGCTTTCTGCCAGAAAACGTTTACCTCGAGCAGATACGCATCCGTCGCGGCACCGTGATCATCCGAGAAAAACCGGGACTGCCGGTACTGGAAGAAGTGCGGTCCATCAACCTCCGTATGGCATTCCACAAGCCGCCGCTTCTGGAACTCGACGGATCGCTGGAGCTTGGCCACACGCCTTATGCCGGCATCGAATGGCGCGGCCGCTGGAACCTCGTCACGGCCCGCTACGAATTCGACTTCAGATCCCACAGCGACAAAGTACCCGAGTGGCTTCGTCATTACCAGGCGAAGAATTTCCTCCTCTTTCATCAGGGGCGCTTTGAAGCGAGCGGCGAAATGAAAAGCGTCACCGAGGAGCGGGCTCTTTTCCATGCCAGCCTGCAGCTCGAGGACGCCGAGATCCGGCAGGGACACAGCCGCTATCTCGGACGCATGGGACTGGAGACAAAAGGTGTTTTTAATTTTTCCACGCGCGCCTTCGAGCGCTACCAGGGAGAGCTTTCTTTTCTCGACATCGACATCCGGGATCTTTCCCCTTCCATTCAGGAGCTGAAACACATAGACGGCAAAGTCACGTTCCAACCCGACCTTTTGACTATCCGCTCTCTGAAAGGCGAATACAAAAATATCCTTTTTGAAGCAAGCGGCAGCGTTCGGTCTTTCAAGGAACTGCTTGTACGCGGAGACATCCGCTCGGCGCTCAGCATGGAGCAGGCGCTTGGCCTGCTGGGTCCCGAGCAAACCGTACAGCTCAAAGACATCGAGGTCTCCGGCCGCTGTCAGTCGGTCACCGAGATCGAAGGTTCGCTGAAAGACCGCGAGCACCTGAAAACTCGCTACAAATTGCTTCTCACGGATGGAAGCCTGAAAAAGAAAGGGACGGCGATAGATCTGCGCGGACTCTCGGCGCAGATCCTAATGGACGGCTCCGGGCTCAACATCACCGATGCTGATTTTTTGGCCGGCGGGACGCGGTACAACCTGGATCTTTTCCTCCCGAAAGACCGTTCACAGTCAGGCGATATCAAGGTCCTTTCGCGTGACATGAGCCTTTCGTCGAAATACCGGCTCGCCGAGAACGGTGCGCTGATACAGTCCGCTACCGCTGACGTCTGGGGAATGCAGCTTGCGTTTCAGGGCCGCCTCACGGACTGGGCGAGACCGTCTTTGGACGTGAACGGGAATGCCGTGGTCGCGCTTGAGAAAATGCGTCTTTCCGCTCCGGCGTTGGCCGAATGGATCAAGTCTGTAGGCCTGCGCGGCACGCTATCGGGGCCTTTTACTTTTGCCGGCGTTTGGAACGACCTTAGAACATGGGATCTCAAGTTCGACGCAACCGGCGATCCGGTGTTCGTGCAGAAAACGGTCAGAATAGGATCGGCCGAATTGCAGCTGCGCATGAAAAACCAGATCGTGGACATCCCCTATTTTCATGGCCGCCTTTACGGCGGGACCGTGGGCGGAAAAGCGTCCTTCGACATCTCTCAAAAAGGGACGCTTTATGACGGGCATGTTCATGCCAATGGCGTGGATCTGGCAGAACTCGGCCAAGACCTCTCGCCTCCCAAAAAAGACATGTCCGGCAAACTGCTGTTCCAATGCGCGCTGCGGGGGCTTCTAAGCTCCCCCGAGATGGCCACAGGCCGCGGAGCCCTTAATATCACCGGAGGAAAACTCTGGCAAACCGACGAATTCCAGGCCATGGGGCATCTGCCTTTCGTGACCGTGGAGGGACTCGACAAAGTCACTTTCCATGACTTGAGCGCCACCTTTGACGTGCGGGATAAAAGACTGTGGACTGAGGACCTTTCACTTTTCAGCGACACCGTCGATCTGTCGCTCAAGGGCTCGGTGGGATTCGATCAGACACTGGATCTCCGCATGGGCATACAATATTCGAAAGCCATCATGAGCGGGGCGCTGGAAACCGGCGGGCTAGTGCCGATGGTGGTGCGTGAAGCTTCTGAGTTCATTTCCGAATACAAAATTTCGGGCACGCTGAAAGAACCTCGCTCGGAAAAACTGATGATGCCTGTGGGACGCGTGATCGGGAGAAAGATCAGTGGGCTTTTCCAGGGACTAACGAGCTGACCTTTTAGAGAAAAAACGGTGAATGCACCGGCCGGCCGCGGTGAGGGCGCGTGCCCGGTGACTGATGCGGTTCTTCAGCGCGTGCGGCATCTCGGCAAAAGTCCTTGAATGACCGGCGGGAATGAACAAGGGGTCATAACCAAACCCGTTCTCCCCTTTGGATGCGAACGCGATGCGCCCACGGCACTCCCCTCTCACCACCGCGAACGGCCGCCCTCGATGATACAGCGCGATCACGGAGACAAAACGGGCGCGGCGCTTATTTTGCGGAACACGCGAAAGCAGCGAAAGCAGCTTCCGGTTGTTGTCCGCGTAAGAGCAGCCCTCACCGGCGAAGCGGGCCGAGTAAACGCCCGGTTTTCCGTTCAGCGCATCCACTAGGAGGCCCGAATCATCGGCCAGCGTTAGGCAATCCGCCGCGCGCGAATATAGACGCGCCTTTTTTTTAGCGTTGGCCTCGAAAGTGCGGCCGTTCTCCACGGCCGTGGCGCAGGAAGGAACATCGTCGAGAGACAACACCCGTACGCCCGAATCACGCATCAGAAACCGCAGCTCGCGAAGCTTGTCGCGATTGCGAGTCCCCAAAAGAACGCGTTTCGTCTTACTCCTCACTAATGATGGGCCCTTCATTTAAGATGCTTTTTACACCCTTATTCTAGGCCTCATCGAAAAAGGGGTCAATAACTCCGTGGTGGTCTTTAATAAATACTCGATGTTATAATCCGGGTGGGAATATCCGCTAAAGCACCGGGACCGTTATGGGACACAAAGCCAAATTACTTATCATCGTACGATTTGCCTTACAACGCACTACACTAAAGTAAATCACGCCCTGTCAGACGTTCATAAACACCCACATAAGCTGTCGATGTTTTCTCCGCTATCTTCTGAGGCAAAACAGGCCCGGGCGGAGTCTTACCCCAACCTGATTTTTCAAGAAAATCCCTCACGATCTGTTTATCCAAACTCGGTTGATCCTGACCGGGCTTATAAGTTTCCTTGGGCCAGAAGCGGGAGCTGTCCGGTGTTAACACCTCGTCAATCAGGATGAGTTTGTCATCTAGAAGACCAAACTCAAACTTAGTATCGGCAATGATAATCCCGCGTGTCTTCGCGTATTCGACGCCTTCCTTGTAAAGCTGGATGGATAGCCTTTTAACTTCGTGGGCTAAATCCCTTCCGATGAGTTTTGTTGCCTCATCGAAATTAATATTCTCATCATGCCCGACCGTTGCCTTGGTCGAGGGAGTAAAAATAGGCTCCAAAAGCTCC
>CAZTBX010000017.1:0-6529 GCA_964612035.1 uncultured Planctomycetia bacterium | reverse complement strand
CTGCATGAACCTATCGTCGTACTTGAGATCGCCGTAATCCCCCATCCAGCCTGAGGGGATGAAGTGGTTGTCCGGAGATTTGGCGTCGGTGTACACCGGGAAGGTTTTAAAGGGGCCGCTGTGCGTGGGCTTCGCGGCGGCTGGCATCTGCGCGCCTTCCGAAGCGGTCTGCATGGAGGATGACTCGGGCGATGTCTCGGAAGACACCGTCGGCGCGCTTGCGGAATCCACTTTTTGTGCGCAGCCCTGCAAAGAAACACCTACCAAGATCGTTAAAACCATCCACCGGATTTTTGAGAGCACGCCTATTCTCCTTTTTTTACTTTTGATTCCAGACCTTTTTGTAATACTCATAGACCTTGCGTAATTGTCGTAGGTACGGCGAATGGTCGCCGTCTCCCTGGCTTGTCACACCCAGCCATTCCTCGTGCATGCTTCCGTCGGGAAATGCCGCCACGAAATCACCCACGGTCTCATGCTCTGTGGCGCTGAACTTAGGCGGCAGGCCGGACTTCCACCATTCGTCCACAAATTCGAAAACAGTCCCGCCGATGGAGTTGCCGAAACCGGAACCGGCCGTGTGGTAAAAAATGTTTTCCCAGTTGCCCTGATGATACTCCAGCTGCTTGTCTTCGGCGTAGGCCTGATCCTTGCCTGAAAAATATGCCGGGCACCCATACTCGGTCAAAAACACCGGTTTGTCCAGCATGCGCTGCACATCCCCCCAGAAGCTATCGCCAAAACCGGCGGAACCGCGATAGGCGTTACAGCCGAAAACGTCGATGTTGTCACCGCTCTTGGCCAACACATCGATGGTGACCACCTCCCCGTTGGAAAATCCCACGGGACGGGTGCTATCCATTGATTTTATCATACCGGCAACTTCGTTCACAAATCGATAATGAGCCTCGGGTTGCTTCTTGGCATTGCTGCCAAGACCGGCGTTGTTGGACGCGGGGTCCGGGTTACCCACTTCACCGTAATTGGACTCATTGCCCAACATCCACATCAGGACATAGGGTTCGTCTTTGAACTCCGTCACCATGTCACGCACGCTCTTTTTCATGTTTTCGAGGTGCTGGGGATTGGTGTAGTCGGTACCCGCATACCACTCGGCACCAGACCCCGCCGCATACATGCCGAGCATATCGCCCATCACAACGCGAATGCCGTATTCCTTATATAAGCGCCTCAAAAGCTCTTTGTTCGACGCGTGGTGATACACGCGCAGCGTGTTCACGCCCATTTCCTTCATGAGCTGGAAATCGCCGACGGCTGGTTCATCGGGATCCTGCTTGTTATTCTTATTCTTGTCCACCCAGGCGTCGAATGGTCCGTCGATCTCCCCGTTGCCGTTAAGATCCATGGTCATCCAGGCATTGTTCGGGTCGTAACCCCCCTCGTTCGGCGACTTGCCCACCGGTGTCGGCGCATAAGCCACGGCACGCATGAGATAGGGTTTGCCGTCCACGCGCATCTGCCAGTGGCGGTTGGCGAACTGCACGATCTCGGCGGCGCTCCCGCCGACGCGTTTGACGATCTCCAGCTTCGACACGTCGACACGCCTGGGTTTCAGTTCCTCCGGCTTCACTTTCACGAGACGCCCGGGGTTGATCGTGAAGCGATCGTCCTGGGTGTTGAAATTGAAACCGTTCTCTATCTCGATCTTCGCGTCCACCAGCTTGATGCCGAGAGAAGGATGTTTGCGTGTGAGATACTCGATACGGTCTATCGACAGGCGCGACATGTACAGCGGCGTATGCCAGTAAGTCCAGCCCACCTGCTTGGGAAAATGCACGAGGATCGCGTGGTATCCCTTGATAGCCTGGACAGTCTCGCCGAGCTTTTCGAGCGCAAGTGCGGTGTAAAACTGCTGCACGGCCGGCGTGTCATGCGAGGTGGCCCACTTGTAAAACGCGATCTGCTGGTTGTCGATGTTCACGTAGTCCCATTGGCTGCCTTTCAGCTTGCCCTTGGTCACCAGCATGCGGAACATCGGGTCCTTGAACACCGAATTGTTCGGGTATATCCCTTCGCCCACGGCCGCGGCCAACCCTTTTCTGTTCGTACCTTTGTACGCGTATTTGTCGGTGCCCAGCCCTTCAAAAGTTCCGTATTTGGCATAGTCGACGAGCGTCTCGGTGCCGGGGTCAAAAAGTTTGAACTCAAGCTCCATGTTTTCACCGTGCGAATTCATGACCTGCGTGCCTGTCGTGGGCGCATTGCCGGCGGCACTGGCCGAGTGGCCCACGATGAACATCAAAAAAATGAGCGCGCTGATCTTCCGTGTCATTGTCACCCTTTGACGGCCCCTGCCGTGATCCCCTTGATGATGTGCTTCTGAAGCATAAGATACACGATAAGCACCGGGATCACCGTGATCATGAGACCGGCCATGAGAAGTGGGTACTCGGTGATATGCGCCCCCTGAAACACCATGAGCCCGCGCTGAAGCGGCATCAGCTCTTTGGCCGAGAGCACCAGCATAGCGAGCAGGTATTCATTCCATACGGCGAGGATATTGAACACGGCGAGCACCGCGATCGCCGGCCTTGCCAGCGGCAGGGCGATGTGCCAGTACACGCGGAAACGGCCGCAGCCGTCGATGGACGCGGAGTCCTCGATCTCCTTGGGCAGTTCGTCAAAAAAAGTCTTGAGCAGGAAAATGCCGAGCGCCAGGCCCGCGTTGATCTGCGGCAGGATATAACCCAGACGCGTGTTCACCAGATGCAGTTTGTTCAGGAGCACGTACAGCGCGATGAAAGAACCCGGGATGGGGATCATCATCGTCGAGATCAAAAGAAGGAACAGCATGTCGCGTCCGGGGAATTTGAGGCGCGAAAATGCGTACGCCGCCATCGAAGAAATGAGAATGACGCCCACGACAACGGTCACGGTGTAAAAAAGGCTATTCAGAAAATAAAGGCTGAAATCGGCCTTGGCCCATGCAGTGTAATAATTTTCCCAGTGCGGATGCTTCGGAAAAAGGCTCAGGTCGTTGAACACGCTCTGCTGTGTTTTCAGGGACGAGCTGAACGCCCACCACAAAGGGAACAAGCAGGTCAGGGAGACGAGGATCAGGAAACAGTGGCTGAAAAAACTCACGGTCATACGCCGGACTTTTTCGTAATTCACGTCCAGCGCGCTGTCGACCCATTCCATCGTATTTTTCATACCTGCCTCATCATCTTCGACACGCGGATCTGAACCATGGAGATCACTAGAAGCAGCAGGCCGAAAGTGACGCCCATCGCGCAGGCGTAGCCGAACTTCGAGGAACCGATCATCGTGGTCACGATGCGCGTGATCGGCACTTCGGTGTGATAGCCGGGCCCGCCGCCGGTGGTCGCGATGATGATGTCAAAGATCTGCATGGTGCCGAGTATCGTCAGGATGGAAACGAGGATGAACACCGGGATCATGAGCGGGGCCGTGATGTTCTTGAACACCACCCACGAATTGGCGCCGTCCACGCGCGCAGCCTCATACAAGTCGCGCGGGATGCTCTGCAGCCCCGCCAAGAGGATCACGAAACCCCAGCCGAACCCCTTCCACATGTGGATGATGGCCACGGCCGTGAGCGCCGTGTGGCTGTCGGCCAGCCAGGCGCGCGAGAGATTGCCAAGGCCGATGAAACTAAGAAAATGGTTCAAGAGGCCGTAATTGCCGTCGTAGATCCAGTTCCAGATGAGACCGACGACAATGCCCGAGAGCACCGGCGGCAGATAAAAGATCACGCGGTAGACATTCCCGCCCTTGATGTCCTTGTCACACAGGAGCGCAAGGAAAAGGGCGAGAAGATTCTGCACGGTGAGCGCCAAAAAAGTGACCTTGAAGGCGTTCTTCATCGAAAACCAAAACACCTCGTTGTCGGTGAAAAGGTCCTGGAAATTCTCAAGGCCGACGAATTGCATGTGCGGCGAAATGCCGTCCCAGTTCGTGACCGAGAGCTGAAAGACTTTCAAGAACGGATAAAGGCTGAAAATAAGAAAAAGGGAGAATGCGGGGAGGACAAATAAATAGCTTCCGAAACGGTGTCTGAGCTTTTGAAGAAGAATCATGACGGGTCCATCAAGCTTCCTTGGGTTCTTTTTTCCTCATTTCCTTTTCCTTGATGCGCTGGACTTCCTGCGCCACCGCTTCGGGCGTCTTTTCCCCGATGAGAATGGATTGAATGCCTTTGTCGAAGGCCTCGGTCACCACCGGGCTCTCGTGCACGGGATAAACGTTGGGATGCGTCGTCTGGTCCATATCGTCCCCGAACTGTGCGAGTATCGGCGAAGTTTCCCGCAGCGTGTTCTTGTTGGCCGGCAGGTTTTCCGTTTTGGATGAAAAATAAGCCTGCGGGTCTTTGGCGGTGAGCCATTGCAGGAACTGAATAGCCGCGGCCTTGCGCGGAGAGCGCTCGTTCACGACGAAAGAGCTGCCGGCCCCACCCCAGATGATCATCGGGTTTTGCGGCACGACTTTCGGCGGCAGCATGGCCGCGTAATTCAAACCGGGATTCATTCCTTTGTACACATTGATACACCACGAACCGTTGAACGCGTAGGCGGCGCGCTCGTTGGCAAAAGTCTGCTCCGCGGTCTTGTTCACCATGGTGACGGCGCCGTCGACGAGTATATTTTCATCAGTCATCTGTTTGAAAAGCGTGAAAAGTCGTACCCAATCCGGGTCCGTGTAAGGCGCCTTCCCCTGATACGTGCGGAACACCTTGTCCTGGCCCATGATGTTCATCGCCCAGTTTGACGCGAGAGCGTCGATCATCCAGATCTCGCTGAAACCGCTCACAAGACGCGGAATGCCCGCTTCTTTCAGGGCTTGGCTGTGCGTGACAAATTCTTCCCAGGTCTGTGGAGGCTTGTCCGGGTCCAGCCCCGCCTTGGCATACAGCGTTTTGTTGTAAACCATCTGTATCGTCGTCACATCGAGCGGGACGCCGTAGATGCCGGGCTTCACCCCATACTCGTTGCCGGACGGAAATTCGTTGATGGCCAGCGCCTTTTCGAAAAAGGTGTCTTTCCAGGAACTGCCGTCGGCCACGGCCGAGGAGAGGTCTCCCGTCAGGTCCGCGACATAACCGGACCGGATGAAACTTCCGAGGTCTCTTTTTTCCCCCAAGACGCCAAAAATATCCGGAAGCGTGTTGGTCTGCGCGGAGGCCTTGATCCTCTGCGTGTAGGCGTCCGAAGGAGCGTACAGTTCGAATTTGACTTTGGTCTGGGTTTCGTCCTGGTACTGTTTGGCAAGCTCTTGGAAGGTCTGGTCACGGTCGGACATCCAATGCCACACCGTGATGGTGTTGGCATCGTCTTTGGCTACGGGAGCGCACCCGGCGACCAAAATGAAAACTGCGATGAGATTTTTCTGCCAGATCCTCATTTATGAAATCTTTTTAAAAGCAATATAACCGAGCATGGTAACAAAGCTTCCGAGCCCTGTCAAATGTTTAAGACTCTCCTATCTGGAGCTTCTTTTCAGCCTGGGCCTCCTTCATTTCAAGGAGCAGTTTCTCGATGCGGTCCAGCCGGGTCTCTATGCCCTTCAGGACGCCGTCCAGCTGCTTGAACTTTCCATACATGTACTCGTCAAACGGAAGCGGCACCTGGAGTCCGCCACGGTGCTCGATAGGCATGTCTTCGGGGACTCGGAAGTGAAGCCCCTCTTTCGTCATTTTCGTCTGATAGCGAAAATTAGTGTCATCCACGTCTGCAGCTGGCGCCGCCTCGTCCGCACCCCACACAGGGTTGAGGATCAATAAAAACAAGACCATAAGCAGACCTTTTTTCCGCATAGTGCAAAATAGTTTAAATCATAAGTCGTTGTGTGGCAATGGGCGACTCATCAAGCCTTTCCACCCCTTCTCTCTTTGCTCTCCGCTCGCAAGGGTTAAACCCTGGGGCTCGCTAGGCACTTTTTCTCGCATGAAGCCCTCGCTAAATGGCGGGGAGGCCCCTCGCCAAAAAAGCAATTCGGCTAAAACCCCTCAGCGCTTTTTTGGCGTCTCCCCTGCCATTTAGCTTAACCTTCGGGGTCAGACCCTTAAGCTTGTCTCCACCGAGGGTCTGACCCCATAGCCCTCGAAAAAGATGCAAATCGCAAAGGAGAAAAGGGGTGAGAGGCTTGATTAATCTAGCGAACGGGTGACGGCGGATCGGGGCGCCCCATCGGCAGCGCAGCTAGTGCCGAGCAGACGAAAGTGTTCGTCTGCGTGGGAATTGCTAGCGAGCACCGATGGGGCTGTCCGCCGGCAGGACCCGTTCGCCCTGCACGAGAATCCCTCTAGCTTAAGAACTCCATGGGATCCGTCCTCGGCGATTCAGTAAACAAAGACGCCTCGGCGGACAATGCGAGACACCCGCTGGCCCTATCTTGACAAAAAAAATGCTTTTTAGTAGGCTGACCTCCTATAAGTATGGGTAAATCCCCGATAGTCATCCGAAAGACCCTGATCTTCGCTTTTTTTGTCGTTTTGTCGATCGTGTGCCCCATCAGCGCCCATTCCGAAGAAGTCCCGTCCGATGTCGTG
>CAZTBX010000016.1:0-8209 GCA_964612035.1 uncultured Planctomycetia bacterium | reverse complement strand
ACCGTCCGCCGCCGAACAGTTCTTCAACGAGCAGGCGGTCAATTTCGATCCGAGATTCCACCACCGTGTTGCCGAGTTCAAAACCAAAGTCGCCGATAGGTCTGTCAGTCAGTGGACAGTAGACGAACAATCGGAATACCGGGCATTGGCCAAAGAGGTCCGCGCCGCATCCAATTGGCTGAACGGTTGGATCAAAAATTCAAGGTATTACCAAAGCTTGAAAGGCCATGCCCCCGTTCTCCTCAGTCTCGAAGGCATCGTCAGTGCCGTAGAAGAGGGAGAAGGGCCTAGACTTACGAGTTACCACGGCGGGCTCGGCATCCTTTTCGGCGAATGGATACGCGCCATCGCGTATCTCGGCGGGGTCACGACGCTGGATGCGAGATCGGAGGCACCGGAATTTTACATCTTTATCCCGGATTATCAGCTGGGGGTAACCGTGTCTCAGGTGGACGGATTCGGGTATCCGAAAGAGGGCACACGCAGCGTTCAGCGGCCGGAAAATTATGGCATTGAATATCTGAAAGACCCCTCGAACCCTTCAGAACCTCTCGAGATCAGCATCCGCATGTATGAGACAAGCTCGCCGGTGTTCGTCCGATTCCGCGCGGTGAATGTCGGCGGCTTGAAGGTCATCATGCCGAGCACGGATTTCGACAAGAACCATGAAGCCGTGAAGAGGGTATTCGAAACGCTGTATAAAGGGAAGCCCAGGTCACTCAGCCGTTTCGAGCAGGAATGGATAGCGGGCCTGGCGGCTTATGAGTTCCGCAAAAAGCTTGGCCTTGCGCCGGATTCCCCCGTGCATCTGAACGAGACGGCCACTTTCCCGTATCTCATAGGCCTCATTCGCGGATACATGGAAGCCGGAAATACTTATGAAGAGGCGTTACGCCTCGCGGGTGGTCAGATCGTATTTTTCACACACACGCTGGTTGCCGCCGGGATAGATCTTTTTGGACCCGAAGATGTACCGCTGGAGGATTACATCCGCAGATATTTCGAAGATTCGACCAGCGCCGGCGTGAAACAACAGGCCGGTGACGTCGCCAAATGGCTCATCGGAGGGAAAAAATATGAGGCGCCGGGACAGGCCGCGATCATCCTCCCACATTTCAAGGACAAGTTTGACCTCAATTCACCTCTCAATTTCATCGTCCGTCTCGCGCATGAGTTTGACGGCAGTGTGGTGGCCGTGAGCCAGTTGAACGCGATCAAGGCCGGAGAATTTTTCATCGAACAGGGGGTCATTACGGCGGAGGAGAACAAGGCCAAACCCGTTATTGGTATCACGAACGGCGTGGACCATCTTTTCTGGATGATCCCGGATATCTCGGAGTGGATGAATTGGAAGGAGGCCGACCTAGCCAAAAGAACCCCGGAGGCCATCCTCAATCCTCAAGATGCTCAAGTCGCGGAGGTGGTAAGTTCGGTCGGTAGGGAAGCGGAATTCCAAAAGCATTTTGGCGAGAATAGGACACCGGATATTTCGAACGACAAGCTTGAAAAGGTACTCAGGGTCTACAAAGAAAAAGCCATCGCGATGATCCGCAAGACCGTTTCGGCTCAGTACGCGCGTGAAATGGATACCTTGCAGCAAAGGATCTCGGAGGGTCTTGCGAGCGAAGGCGAAAAAGTCCGTCTTGATGAGCTCAGAGCCCGTTGGGCACGATGGATCGGTGAAAAAGGTCGCGAACCTAAACAGCTTTTAAGTCCGGATCTTCTCCTGGTGGTGTGGGCACGCCGTATTGTCAATTACAAGCGGATGCTGCATGTCGTCTTCGGGAAGTATCTGCCTGAAGTGGAAAGCCGTCTGAGGGAAAGCAGTGCGCTCAGCCCCTCGGAGATAGACGCTCTCATCAACGACATGCTGGCGAAGGACGCGAGCGAACAAAGACCGTTCGGGGCCCTTAGCGAGTTTGTTGATCTAGTAATGAACAAGAATGTGCAGTTCGTTTTTGCGGGAAAGACGTTCTCGGAAGATGGCCGCTCCAACGTGGCGATCCTGAACCGCGTGATCGATCGATTGTCCCAGTTTCACCCAGAGATCCAGGATCGGGTGGTCTTTTTGGAAGGATATGACGAGACACGGTCCCAGTATCTCGTGCGCGGAGCGGACACTTGGCTGAATACGCCAAAGCGGCCGCTCGAGGCCTCCGGCACCAGCGGGATGAAGACCGCCAAAGGAAACCTTTTCTCCACCGACGACGGCGACGGCTGGGCGGCGGGCGGGATACGGGGCGAGTTGAACGGATGGACCGCATCCATCCCGAACATCAATCCTGCTCATCCGGAAACCTGGACAAGACCGGAGGATGCCTTGGACACGAGACCCGAGGAAGCCAAGCGGTCGCGATCAGCCAAAGATTATTATCTCGAGCGGGAAGCGGAAAATATGTACGGCCTTTTCGCCAAGGCGGCGGACCAATACACGCACCGCCAGTCCGAGTGGTTGGACGGCGTGCGCCGTTGGATCTATTTCACTTCGCTGGTTTATGACGTGCGCGGAGAATTCACCGGGCGCAGGGTGCCTAGTTTCAGCAAAGAAGTTCCCGGGGGTGAGGAGACTAACATTCTTGCGCTTTACGCCAAAGCGGTCACTAATACCCAGAAAGTACTGCGCAGTCAGCCGTCTATCCGGACATCCCAAGCGCCGCGCATGCTACCACTACCGCCTTACGTACGCGAGCTGCCGTCCATAGGGGTAAGCATCGGTGAATTCAAGTCTTTCATGAAGAATTTCCGTGACCCGTCGACGCTGGAGGGCAAGAAGGCGATCCAGGAAGCCGTGCGTGATCTGATGAAGGATGAGGCGGATATCGATTGGAAACTCAGAGATGTTTACAGCCGATTCCTGGTCAATGACGAATGGGATCAGCACTTCATGCGATCGATCCAGGAGGTCCTACACCGTGTGATCTCCGAAAGCATCGACAATATCCTCGAATTCAAGGACATGAACAAGGTCGAAGGCGCACGCCACAGGCTCTACAACCTCGCTTATATCGAAAGACGCAGGGAGAAGTTGAAGATTAGCTCGCAGACCGACATGTGGGTCGTCATAAGAAACAACGAAAGATTGAAACAGATGCACCACGAAATGATGACTGCGATCGACCAAAAACTCGCATCTTACAAAGGAAACCGTGAAAGCCAGGGTTATAGGTTACTCAGCGAACTCCGTCCGGTAATTGAAAAGAAACAAGAGCTGAACCATTACGCCGTTCATGTGGTCTACAAACCCGCCCGCCTTGAAAGTATCCGGGAACATGGATTGGATATCGACTATACGGAAAAAGACGATGAATATCCCGATCTGATCTTTTTCTGGGATTGGCTAGACCACCTCGGTCAGATCGGTCGATCGGACAGTATCCTATTAAGGGTGAGAACCGACGCTCCAACGATGTTCGAGGAAAGAGTGGAAGGGCCTGAATTTCACGACCGCGGGGGAGACTTCAAGGCGACGCATGTGCCTCCGCAGTATGTCGAGGTCGTCCATCCGTATTTCCCTTGGATAGGTATTCCTATCCGTGATTTCAAGGATGCGGACGAGATATTCAATTTTATCCATGCGGCAACTCCGCCACCACTGGTAGCGAGGAGGTCTGAAGCTTTTCATATCAACGAGGTTTTGCAGAAGAAGCTTCAAGAATATGCACCAACTTATATCGCGGATGGCAAGGTCCCGAGTCTTTTATCAGTGGCCATGGAAATGCCTTTGAAGGACAAGACCGGGATGAAAATGAAACGCCAGGGCCCCGGCGGCGGCGGGCAGGGCGTGTTCATGGCGGAACAACCGAAGGCACTTGCGAAAAAAGGAGCCGCCTCGGCTGTGTTCTCGATACTTCCCAGCGAAGACGTGAAAGCCAATTACGGGACCCTCGACGCTTTTCTCAAGGCTTTTGGCGGCGAGAAACTGATGGACATCGAGATCAAGGTCGGAAAGGGGAGCGTTCCCCTGCAGGTGCTTTACGTGGAGCAGGAAAGCGTGCCCGTGATGCTGCTTTATGATGAGACAGGCCATTTCTTCAATGTTCTTTACGACCAGCCGTACCCCGACTCTGTTGGAGGGTATATCGAGGCGATACTCTTGCCTTCCGCGGCGCTAGAGGTCAGCTTCCAGCTGGGTGTCCAATTCGACGTTTACCAGTTCAACGACTGGCAGACGGCCCTCGGGCCGCTTCTCTTTTCACAGGTCTATTTTGACCAAAGCTGGGGTATGCGCGGGCCCTCGGCGGCGATACAGGCCATTCATAATCTTGAGTATCAGGGTCTTTTCCCCGGCTATCAGAAACCGGAAGAGGATTTGAGACAGTATCTTCTCGATAGAAAAGTTATTCAGAAAGACGCCCCCGAAGCCATCGACTTGTTCGGACTTACGGGGCTCCCTCAAACACTGAGGGATAGGGCCGACAGGGGACTTGAATTTTGGGCCCAGCCGTCATCTGTCGTCGGCCGGCACAATCTTCTCAAGGGCGGGATCCTTTATGCCAACAAAATCATGTTCGTGAGCGACGGCCATGCGGAAGAGGCGCTCACGAAAGACAGAGGATACGGGCTTGACGAGGTTTTGAGCGGTCGTAAAAAAGACATTTTTGCCGTGTACAACGGCATTACGGCCGCGGATCATCTTCCCGAGCATCTGACGGCGCTGGACGAGGATGGTTTCCGCCGTCCGGAAAAACCGCTCAAGGATATGACCCCTCAGGAACGGGAGATATGGAAAAAAGACAATAAACTGGCGCTTCAAAAGAAACTGGGTCTTGAGCAGAACGTGAACCACGTCATGATCGGCATCGTGACGAGGATCGTGAAGCAAAAAGGCCTGAACATTCTCATGACGCGTATGCCGGATGGCCGCACGCTTCTCGAGCAGATCCTCGACCTGAATGGGCAAAAGAACGGCGGGAAGGTGCAGTTCGTGATCCTGGGCACCGCCGGCGATGGCCGCGGCAAGCATCAGGCCGAATTTTTCAGTAACTTTTTGGCGAAGCATAAAAAATACGAAGGGCGTTTCCTGTTCGTTGAAAAGTTCGATCCAGTGCTGGCAAAACAGATCGGCGCGGGGTCGGACCTGAATCTCATGCCATCCATCGACGAGCCGGGCGGGCTTGCCAATCAGGAACTCGCGCTGCTTTTGGTGAAGATCATCGCCACGCGCCGGGGAGGCCTGAAAGACTTCCATCAACGCGGTGGAACTCCATTCAGCTTGGTGGACGGCTTCGGTATCGACAGCAGTCACAGCGCGCAGAAGGACTGGAGGAATTTCACCAAGGCGCAGGAAGAGAGGCAGTATTCTGGTCGACAGATCCGTGATACCATTCGCCGTTTCATGCGCATGTACAACAATCCTTCAAAGAAAGTTCACGAGAAGTATTTGAACAATCTAACCTCTTTAGCCAATTACGATCCGGATTGGAGCGCGAGCGGTTTGTCTGATCTTTATATTAAAAAATATAGTGAAAGCCTCTCATCCGTGCGTCCGAAGGGCGCGCGTTTGGCGATTGGTCAGAAGACAGAAGACAGAAGACAGAAGACGCCGATCGTCTTGCCAAAAGTGACGCTCGCGATCGTGGCCAATCCAGTGGTTTCCAGGGATTTCGAGGACAAGAAGGCGCTTTTGATAATGGAATTGGGGCAGGAGGCGTCTGGTTGGTTTGATTTCGAAAATATCTCCAGCGCGGAAGCTTACGCGGCACAGGCAAAGACGATGATCAACGTCGTTTTGGATGAAAGCTCTTTTGCCGATATTGACAACACCGTGCAGAAAGTGCTGGAGTTGCGCCAGGAGCGTCTTGAGAAATTCGTGCAGCAACAGGAGATCGTGCTTGGTTTCATGGGCCGTATCCTCCAAGGCCTTGAACCGACTTCGCAAGAGATCAGGAACGCGTCCGTTGCCGAGCTGAAGACGGCCCTCGGGGCCAGGTTGCCAGAAATAGCGCCATACACGCTGCGGCTCGAATCCGGCGCGCGTCTTGCGTTGTTCAACAAAAACTTACCTGTAGTGACAGCGGAATCGATAGTCGCCAAGATCAAAGAGGCTTCTTTGGCCGCGACAGAGAATGAGGCGCGTGACCTGATATTCGAAAGTGCCGCGATGTCGGCGAGATTCATCGGTTCGACGAACGCGCCCTCTTTTGAGTCGAACGCCTCGGCGCTGGTCTCTGGCCTCGACTCGGTGAAGAAGGCTGTTCAACCAAACTTCACCAAGATGCAGCCGACACAGCGCCTGGCTGGCAAGAAGACGATAGTGACGATGGACCAGTTTGTCGCCGAACGACAGGACCGCGCGGCGTATCTTGCCGAGATCGAACAGTTCCGCCAAGAGTTTAGGAAAAACGCGCGTCTCGAGAACATACAGCTTGAGCATGTACTGGTCTTGCGGCCTGAAAATGCGGCGCTCGCCAATGACGAAGCGCTTCTGCGCGCCTTTGACAAGGTGGTCGTGGCGCAAAAAGCCGATACGCTTGAAGACCTCCGCGGCCTCGGCCTGAGTGAAAATCCTTATGTCGTGGTCTCGAGAAAAGGAGTTCTCGCGTCGGGGACACCTCTGGACAACGAATTCCTGCTGGAACTTCCCGAAAAGACCGAGTCGCTGCATGGCACCTACATGGCCGCCGGCCTCGTGGTGCTAACAGGCGGCAATATCTCGGGCATTCTCGGCCTGAAGCAGATCGGAAAGAATATGTTCGGCTTTACGCCGTTCACGGTGCTCTTGAACAAGTGGATGAGGCAGCTGAAGGATCAGGTACAGGCCATCGGCTCCGCCGCATAAGACGCTCTTTAAAAAGTTTAGGCTACGCCCCGCGAATCCGCGTATGAGTGCAAGCTCAAACCGCGACCCGATCCCAAAGTCCGGGGCGTAGCCGCTTTTTCCTAGACACACCTCCTGCCCAAGCATAAAATCATTTCGTCAAAGAGCATGAAAACCTCATCCTTTTTCCTCATTTTTTTTACGCTTTTAACTCCCGCATTGGCTGCGGAAACCGAGACGGCAAGCGCACTCGATTTCGCGGACGGCCTGTACGCGCGAAAAATGTACGCGTCAGCCGTGCCGGAGTATGAAAAGTTCATCCGCCAAAATCCCTCGTCCCCGGAAGTCGCCTCGGCGCGTTTCCGCGCCTCCGACGCTCGCTATTTCATGAGAAATTACCGCGGTGCGGCCGAAGGTTTCGAGGACTTCACGCGTCATTTCCCTTCGGACAGGCGCGTCATGCTTGCCCGGTTCCGGGAGGGCGCCTCGCGCTATCGCCTGAAAGATCATCCCGCCGCCGAATCACTTTTTTTAAAAGTGATCAAAGGCTCGGATGAACCGGCGCTGAAAAGCGGGGCGCTGTTTTATCTGGCGAGGACCATGGAGGCCCGTGGGCTCAAGGAGAGGAGCCTAGAGCTTTTGAAAAAGCTCATCCGCCTTTACCCCGGCACTGATTACGCCTCTTACGCTGGCCTCATCGTAGCGGATGACCTACTGAAAAAAGGAAAACAGGAAGACGCACTGCGAGTCCTGAGTGCCCTGGCCGAGAGCAAGGCCGCTCCGGAAGCCGCCGAAGACGCCTGGCACAGGATCGCCGACATCCATTTTAGCGCCAGGAACTATGCGGCCGCTAGGGACGCTTGCCAAAAGGCGTTTAACCTTGCCTCGAGCGATGAGAAAAAGGGAGAGGCGCTGTTGGGACTTTTTATTGCCGATAGCCGTCTTTTGGATCTCGAGTCGTTCAGAAAAAGGCTGGATGACAACCGTACGCTTGTGCGTAGCTCCGGCCATGAGCCCGAAGTGACCTTCCTTTTAGCCGATCTTTTGTTGGCGAAGGGTGTGCCGGGGGCCATTGCCGCGGCGGACGCCGTTCTTTCCGACGCTTCCGCTTCGTCGGAGCTGAAGCAAAAAGCCTCTCTCAAAAAATCGGAGGCGCTTTCCTCGGAGGGAAAAAATGAAGAAGCGCTAAAAGAATTGTCCGCGGTGATGACGCATGCGGAGGGCGAGATCGCCGCTGCAGCAATGTACCAGGCCGGGCTTGTGAATTTGAAACTCGGTAAAACCGAAGCGGCCGAAAAACTTTTCGGCGACTTTGCCAGAACGCATGCCTCGCATGAGAACGCCCCGAGGGCGCTTTTGCAGATCGCGCAGATACACCTCGATGCCAGCGATTTTGCTTTTGCCGCCAAAACCACGAGGGAAGTCGCCGAGACCTATCCGAAAAGCGACGCC
>CAZTBX010000015.1:0-10900 GCA_964612035.1 uncultured Planctomycetia bacterium | reverse complement strand
CAGCCGGTAGTCTCGCGCACGGCGCGGATGACGGAAATGGCCGTGACCAGCGTGATCTTGCACACCTCCATGGGCGTCAGTTTCGGCCTGAGAATAAAAGAAAAAAGGATGGACTTGCCTTTCGGGGAAAGCCAGGAGCGTCCGAGGCGGCCGCGGCCTTTTTTCTGCTGTTCGGCGAGCACGCACACGCCTTCGGGCAGGCCCTGCTCGCCCAGCTTGAACGCGGCATCATTCGTCGAATCCAGCTCCTCATAGGAAAATATCTCCCGTCCCATGAAACGCGTTTCGAGGCCGAAGCGGATCTCGTCCGCGTACAATTTATCCGGGACGGACACCAGACGATACCCCAGATGCGGCTGCGCTTCGATGTCATAGCCCATGTGGCGCAGCGCCTGGATGCCTTTCCACACCGCGGAACGCGAGACCTTCAGCTTGCGCGACATGTCCTCGCCGGACATGAAGGTCTTTTGGCTTCTTAAAAAGTTCAGTACCGAGTCTTCCGGCCTCACAGCACCCTCGCCGATCTTTTCTTTGTTTTCGGTTTTTCCGGTTTCTCGGATTCGATCCTGGAGCGGATGATCCGGACCTGGTCACGCAGTTGTATCGCGCGCTCGAATTGCAGATTTTTGGCCGCGGCCTCCATCTCGCCCTCGAGATCGCTGAGCACCTGATAAACGTCTTCCATGTCCTCCGGGAGACCGGCTGCCTGGGCGACGATCTCGCGCGCTTTTTTGATGGATTCTATCCCCTCGCGTATCTCTTTTTTGATAGAAACAGGCGTGATGTGGTTCTTCTCGTTGTATTCTCTTTGGATCTTGCGTCGGCGGTTCGTTTCACTGATGAGGTGCCGCATGGAATCGGTGATCTTGTCCCCATAAAGGATCACGTGCCCGTTCTCGTGGCGAGCGGCGCGGCCCGCGACCTGTATCAGCGAGGACTGGCTGCGTAAAAAACCCTCTTTATCGGCGTCGAGCACGGCCACCAGCGACACTTCGGGCAGGTCGATGCCTTCGCGAAGGAGGTTGATGCCCACGAGGCAGTCGAATTTTTGAAGGCGCAGGTCCCGCAGGATCTCCACGCGCTGGATGGCGTCGATCTCCGAGTGAATGTAGGTCACCCGCACGCCGGCGTTCTGGAGATAAGCCGACAAGTCTTCGGCCATGCGCTTGGTGAGCGTCGTGACAATGGTCCTCTCCGAACGCTTCGTGCGCCGCGTGATCTCCTCCAGGAGATCGTCGACCTGCCCCTTGCTGGGCTTGACCTGGATCTCGGGGTCGAGGAGGCCGGTGGGGCGTATGATCTGCTCGACGATGCGCGAGGATTTTTTGATCTCCTGCTCGGCGGGCGTCGCGGACATGAATATCGTTTCCTGGGTCAGAGTTTCAAACTCATCGAAACGCAGCGGCCGGTTGTCCAGGGCCGAGGGAAGACGAAAACCGTACTCCACGAGCGTTTCTTTGCGAGCGCGGTCGCCAAAATACATGCCGCGTATCTGCGGCAAAGAGATATGCGACTCGTCAATGACGGTGAGAAAATCCTTAGGGAAATAATCGATGAGACAGAAAGGCCTGGAACCCGCCGGCCGCCCCGTGATGATACGGGAATAATTTTCTATCCCCGAGCAGAAGCCGAGCTCGCGCATCATCTCCATGTCGTAGCGCGTACGCTGCTCGAGTCGTTGCGCTTCCACGAGCTTGTTGTCGCGGTTCAGTTCTTTCAGGCGTTCGTTCAGCTCCTGCCCGATGTCGACGACGGCGCGCTCGAGGCGTGGCTGCGTGGTGACAAAGTGCTTCGCGGGGTATATCGCCACGCTGTCGAGCTCATGGAGGGTATTCCCGGTGAGAGGATCGATGCGGGATATCTTTTTCACCACATCCCATTCGTATTCGACGCGCAGAGCCGTTTCCTCATAAGCAAAAAATACCTCGACCACGTCGCCACGCACGCGGAAACGGCCGCGCTGGAAATCCGTATCGTTCCGCTGATACTGGATGTCCACGAGTTTTTTTAGAAGTGTCTCACGCGGTAGCTCTTGCCCTTTTTTCAAAAACACCAACAGCTCCGAATATTCCTGCGGCGAGCCCAATCCGTAGATCGCCGACACGGAGGCTACGACGATGCAGTCGCGCCGCGAAAGCAGCGAGCTCGTCGCCCGGAGGCGCAGGCGGTCGATATCGTCGTTGATCGCCGAGTCTTTCTCGATGTAGGTGTCGGTGTGCGGGATGTAGGCCTCGGGCTGATAATAGTCGTAGTAACTCACGAAATACTCGACGGCGTTGTCCGGGAATATCTCCTTGAACTCGCTGTAAAGTTGGGCGGCTAGCGTCTTGTTGTGCGAGAGCACCAGCGTCGGGCGGCGCAATTGCTCAATGACGTGCGCAATGGTGAAAGTCTTGCCGCTGCCGGTGACCCCGAGCAGCGTCTGATACTTGTCCTCGCCTCGCAGGCCCTTCACGAGCTTCTCTATGGCCTGCGGTTGGTCGCCTTTCGGCTTCATGAGGGATCGGACCTTGAATTCCATAGACGGGTATTATGACACGGGGATCGAAAGTATCAAAGTGGCGCCCAGTATGGGCTACAGGGCGACCCTTTTTTTGCTCTCGAGCCGTCGCGCCTTTTATAACAGGGCTTTGGACCTACACACCTTGTAACCCGCGGTTTAGAGAGAATGGAGGAAAATGTTTAATGCGGGTTGGACGGCGCATAGCGTCTCGTTCACAAAAAAAGGGTCGCCCTTTTCTCCATTGACGGCTGGCCCTCTAACGTGTCCCCTCGGGACGGGGTCCGGTATGTTTTTAGCCAGTCCGGACCTGGTCCGGTTTACGGTTTATATGTTTCAGATCTTTAAGCACGGTCTCAAAAGGTTTCGTGGACTCATGATGACGGCTCGAAACCGCCGCAAGATCTGTCAGGTCCTCTCTCAGTGTAAGCTTGAGCGCTTCGTTGACGAGATACGACACGCTGGTGCGTCTATGCACCGCCTTGACCTTGACCGCTTGGAGCAATTTGGGATCGATATAGATCGTGGTGGCTTTGACCATGGGGCTTCCCTCCCTCTGATGAAACTATAACATTATAACGTTATAATGTTAATCGCCTAGCCGGACTGCGTCCGCTCTGCGGTCTGCACTTATGTACTAGACAAACTGAACTGACAATTTTTTATTGAATGCTTTGGCCAGCTTGAGAAGCGTTTTAAGCGAGAAACTATCATTATGAGGATTTTCAAGACGCGAAACCATTTGCTGGGAAGTATGCAGCAGCCCCGCCAATTCTTTCTGACTCAAGGCCTTCTCTACACGCAGATTGGCGATCTGAATGGCGAGCTCCGTAAAAACATCCTCTTCTTCATAGGCTTTCTTGAAAACCGGGTCCTTAAGCTCTTTTTTCAGCCTATCTCTAAATTTTCTCATGATAATGCTCTTTCATTAAATTTTCCGCGTACGTTATTTCATTTTCGGGCACCCTGGCAGTCCTTTTCATAAAACCATGGGTCATGATAACCCGCTTACCATCAAAAAAATACAGACAACGATATTGGTTGCTCCCAAACTGTAGCCTCAGCTCACGGATCTTCCCGCGTATAACATCCGCGTAGGGCCTCGGCAGATCCGGCCCTTCCGCTTCAAGCTTCTCGATCCACTTCATAAGCTTCGCCCTCACTTTCAATGGCAAGCTGTCGAGAAACTCGTCCATCGGGCATTGCCCCGAAAGCCGCTCATGAAAAATGACTTCGTATTCAGGTGTTTCGATCATATTTATACACTATTTTTGATGTATTATCAAGTCCAAACCAGAAAGCGCCCTCACTAAACAGGACGACGGAGGACCTTACTTCCGTTCACTAAATATATAGCTTTTGTCTATCGACTAACGGTGGGCAACAGGTCTAATGCTTCCCTGCCGGACAGCGTTCGGTATGGGTATGCGGTGCAGGTATGTGGGTATGCTAGTACGCTTTTTCAAGCTGCCCATGTCAATCTTCGATGGTTCTCGACACAGTCTCTCAAATAAATATTAATGAGACTCTGGTAAGGCACACCCATCCTGTCAGCCATGGTCTTGAAGTAGTGGATGATGTCTGTTCCAAGGCGTATCGTCACCTGTTTCTTTAGTGCCTTGGCGTATGGGTTCCGGTGGGTCTTTAATTTTTTAAAATCATATTCAGCCCTCATGTCTCATCTCCTCATATTGATCCGCTTCTTTCTTGGTCGCCTTGCGAGCGGAAATGATCCGTATAAATGCTTCGTCTTTTAAGCAGTGACAAACGACAAGTGCTCTTAACCGAGAGCTTACTCCAAGCATAAGAAAACGGTCCTCGTCTGTGGAGTGGTCTGGATCATACGACTGCAGCGCCCATTCGTCATAGAAAACGGTTTTCGCCTCCTCGAATGAGATCCCATGCTTTTGCCTATTGACCCGATCTTTATTCTCGTCCCACTCAAAAATATATTGTAACGACATTGTAAGTATACCTCGCGTTCGTCTATTTTTCAAACAAAAAAAGATCTGTCATCTAACAGGACGACAGAGACCCCTATTTTCGTTCACGAAATATACAGATTTTGTCTATCGACTAACGGTGGGCAACAGATCTAATGCTTCCCTGCGGGACGGCGTCCGGTATGCGTCCGGTATGCCATCAGAATTGCAAAAGAAATTGCAAATTACAAGCAGACGCCAATAGTAGTACAATAAGCAGATAAATTTTGGGAAAGGAAAATTGTGGCTACAAACATGAAGCTCTGGCAGGTTGAAAGAGATGCTATCCGCGAAGTCTCCCAGACTACGCTGAATGACGAGCAACGACTTGAAGAGTGGATCGTAAAAGACCCTGGAATTTTAGACCTAAATATACTTCTTATTGGGCGACAAGTAACCACTGTGAATCGCGGACGTGTGGATTTGCTAGCGATAGATGGTGATGCGAACCTTGTTGTGCTTGAACTCAAACGCGACAAAACACCTCGTGATGTTATAGCGCAGGCTTTAGATTACGCATCTTGGGTGAAAGACCTTTCCTACGCAGAAATTGAAACTATTTCTCAGAGATTTTATAGCAAACCGTTACCAGAAGCATTTCGCGATTATTTTGGTTATTCATTACCTAAAACGATAAATACCAACCATTCAATCATTGTTCTGGCCTCCGAGCTCGACGAATCCTCCGAGCGTATCGTTGAGTATCTCTCCGAAGAATATAGCGTGCCAATTAACGTATTATTTTTTAAATTTTTCAAGTCAGAATCGGGAGAATTTTTAGGCCGGGCGTGGTTGCAAGATCCCGAGGAACTACGAGATAAGGGGTCAAATCTCTCCTTGACTACAAGTGCCTATTGATCGAAAAACGTAGTCAGGGAAAGACTTGGCCCCTTTAGCTTACCGAATACCGAATACCGGACGCAGTCCGATGGGGAAGCATTAAGTTTATCAGGCGGCGCCCCAGAGGAAGAGGTTAACTCTAATCCAAAAACGAGTCAATTAGCGAACGGGTGACGGCGGATCGGGGCGCCCCACAATGCGAGACACCCGCTGGCCCTACGGAACGAACCTGAGGCTTTCTCTGGACCAGACCAGGAGGCAGCCCAAGCGAAGCGACCACAGGCAAAGCACGACCACGAGAATGGCCATGACTTTTTGAGACAAGTAGCGCTTGAGCATCTCGCACCCTTTGGCGGCTAGAATGGCGAGGGCCGCATAGCACGGCAAGAGATAGCGGTCCTCGAGGCCAAGCGGCTTCGACGAGTTCAAGAGAAGCGACAACGGCAAGAGGAATGAAAGTACCCAACCTGCGAGCATGAGCGCTTTTTTTCCTCTCGCAAAAAAGCCCACGATAAAAATCGGCGAGAGATAAAGAACATCGACGATATAAAAATACCAGGGCCTGGAAATGGAGTGTAGCCAGTCCAATTGTTGCCTCGTCTGAGCACCCTCTGGAAAATAAAAAAGGGTCCCATAGTGACGATAAACTTCATAGAACCAGGGCGCCATAACGGCCAACGCGACACAGGCCCCCATCAACAGCTTGCGAGGTTTGTAGGTAAAAAAGATCGGCAGCGCAAACAGGGCGCTTGTCCTCGTCAGTGCCGCTAGACCCATGAGAAGACCCGCCGTGGCTGCGCCGTGTTTGGACTCGGTGTTTTTATGCCACAAAAAAACAGCCCACACCACGAGGGCTGAGGCAAGCATGTCCGTCCATACTTTGAACGACGCGATGAGAAATACGGGACTCGTAACACAAAAAAGCGAGGCCAGGATGCCCGTGGTCTTGGAAAAAAGCTCCCGCCCTAGAAAAAAGACCCCTATTAAAAATAGCAAGCCGAACAGCAGATTGGGCAGCGCGCTATAGGCCCCCTCCAAGTGGATGTTTCGAGGGCTTGTCCTTTTCAACACTAAAAAAGACTGGGAGGCGTTCAGGAGCCCATGGCTGGCCGCTAAAACAGCTGGGAAAAACGGCGGCGAAAAAAAATGAGGGACATCATAATAGTCCACGCCGCTCTGTTTCAGGAGTCCAAGAAAGTTGCCCTTTTTATCCAAAGACAATCTCCAGAAGACATCCGCGGGCTCAATGGAGATCTCCCTCAAATTATAGGAAGCAAACCCGCTTGAACCGATCTTTGCGGCTAAGGCAGTGTACACCATCTCATCATCGCTGTCTTTTGGGAGGGCCATGCTGAGCAGAGTAGCTGAGATCAACAACCCCGCAAGAACGGTGAAGGCGGCAGGTCTCGTTCGCGTGAACGCTTTAAGCGACAATGTCTAGCGAGATGTCCAACGATGGCGCCCCGTGGGTCAGCGCGCCGACGGAGATGCGTTCGACGCCCGCCTCGGCGTAGGCGCGGACATTGTCCAGACGCACGCCGCCGGAGACTTCGAAAGGGATGCGGCTGCCAACCTGTTTGCGCAGCGCCACGCATTCGCGCACGAGCTCCACAGGCATGTTGTCGAGAAGGATATAATCGACCTTGCTTTTCAACGCCTCGGCCAGCTCTTTCGGATTTTTCACTTCGATGCCGATCACGGTTTTCTTGAGGGACTGGTATTTCGCGGCGGCCACGATGCTCGTGATGGACTGCTTCCTCAAGATACGCAGATGATTGTCCTTGATCAGCACCTGATCATAAAGCCCCATGCGGTGATTGACGCCCCCTCCGGTCGTGACGGCGTATTTTTCGAGGACGCGCAGATTTGGCGTGGTCTTCCGCGTGTCGAGGATCTTGGCCTCTGTCCCCTTCACCTTGTCCACGAACGCGCGCGTGAGCGTCGCGATCCCGGACAGATGGCTGAGGAAATTGAGTGCCGTGCGTTCCGCGATCAGGATAGAGGCAGCCGAGCCTTCGACATAGGCGATCTCGCGCCCTTTTTCTACGGCTTCGCCGTCACTGGCCACCGGGAGAAAACGCAGGTTCTCGTCGACGTGTCGGAACACGCGCTCGGCGATCTCGATGCCGCAAAGAACGCCGTTCTCCTGCACTTCGATGTCGGCCTTGATGTGAAGGTTTTTCGGGATAATGCTCGATGAAGTGATGTCTTTGGAGCCGACATCTTCACGGAGAGCCAGCTTGACGATGAGGTCGGTGACGTCTGTGCGGAGCATTTATTGGGTCAGGGCGCGGATGTTCTCTTCTAGCCTTTTTTTCCTGTTTTCCAGCTCTTCAGCGCGGCGGCGTTCTTTTTCCACGATGTCTTTCGGCGCTTTTTTCAGGAAATCCTCATTTTTTAGCCTGATCTCCAGGCCGCGTATCATTTTCTCCACGTCACTCAGCGCCGACTCGATGCGCTGGCGCTCGACCTGGATGTCGATGAGCCCCGAAAGCACGACATAGGTCTCGACGCGCCCGATGTTCGCGACCGCGGACTCTTTGGGCCTGGTGATATTTTTCCCCACCTGAAGCGAGGACACCCTCGCCATGCGCACGATGTCCGCAGAATACGCGTTGATGATCTTCATTTCTTTTTCGCGCTGGGTCTTGATGGCGACGGTGACTTGCTCTTTTGGATTGATCTGCCAGGCCGAGCGGACGTTGCGGATGGCCTGGATCTCGCTCGTGATGAGCTCGACCTCGGCCTCGATCTTTTCGTCGATGAGTTTTTTATCGGCCTTGGGCCAGGGCGCAAGCATGATGGTCTCCCCTTCATGCGCGATGCGCTGCCAGATCTCTTCGGTGATGAACGGCATAAAAGGATGCAGGAGCCTCAGCGAATTTTCGAGCACCGTGTGCAGTACCCAGCGCGTTTCCACCGACTGGATGTTGGGTTTGGCGAGTTCGAGATACCAGTCGCAGAACTGATGCCAGAAAAAATCGTACAGCCGCGACGCCGCCTCGTTGAAGCGGCTCTTGTCCAACGAGTCCGTCACGTCCAGGATGGTCTGGTTCAATCGGCTGAGTATCCAGCGGTCCATGGGTCCGAGCGCCTGAAGCTTCGGCGTTTTCGGTGCCGGGACGTTCTGACTGTTCATGGTCAAAAATCGCGCGGCGTTCCAGATCTTGTTGGCGAAGTTACGGCCAACCTCGAACTTCTCCTTGGAGGCATACACATCCTGCCCCTCGGAGGTGATGGAGATGATGGCAAAACGCAGCGCGTCCGCGCCGTATTCGTCGATGATGGCGATGGGGTCTACGGCGTTCCCGAGGGATTTCGACATCTTGGCGCCGGTCTCATCGCGGACGATGCCGTGAATGTAAACCCCTTTGAACGGCTCTTTGCCCATGAATTCGCAGCCGGCCATGACCATGCGTGCCACCCAGAAAAAAATGATCTCATAGCCGGTCACCAGCGTCGAAGTGGGGTAAAAAAAAGTGAGGTCCTTATTTTTTTCCGGCCAGCCCAGCGTGGAGAACGGCCAAAGCCATGACGAAAACCAGGTGTCCAGCACGTCCGCGTCCTGCACGAGATCCGTGCCCTGGCAGGCTGGACACTTAGCCGGCGCTTCGCGCGAAACGATCATGCCGGGCTCCGTGTACACATTGGTATCCGAAGGCTTCGCCGGAGCGGCCTTGGACCGGCAATTTTGGCAATACCACACGGGGATGCGATGCCCCCACCAGATCTGACGCGAGATGCACCAATCCTTGATATTCGTCATCCAGTCGAGATACACCTTGGTCCAGCGCTGGGGACTGAAAACCGTTTTGCCTTCTTTCACGGCGGCGATGGCGGGTTTGGCCAGCGGCTTCATGCGCACGAACCACTGCAGCGAAAGGTAAGGCTCGACCACGGTTTGACAGCGATAGCAATGTCCCACCGCGTGCACATGCTCTTTCACTTCGAGAAGAATGCGCCTGTCTTCTAGCTCGCGCAGGATCTTGCTGCGAGCCTCGAAGCGGTCGAGGCCTTTGTAAGGACCGGCCTCATCGTTCAGCGTGCCGTCGGGATTCAAGATGTTGATGCTGGGCAGGTGATGCTTGAGCGCCAGCTGAAAATCCGCGGGGTCATGGGCGGGCGTGATCTTCAGGACGCCGGTGCCGAATTTGGGATCGATGGCGCTGTCCTGGATGATGGAAAGCTTCCGGTTCAAAAGCGGCAGCAGCGCCGTTTTTCCGATCAAATGCTTGTAGCGCGCGTCCGAAGGATTGAAACCGATCGCCGTATCGCCGAGTAGGGTCTCTGGCCGCGTGGTGGCAATGGTGACATGCTCTTCGCTGCCTTCGATCTGGTATTTCAGAAAATAAAGATGGCCGGTGATCTCTTTGTGCTGAGCTTCTTCGTCCGACAAAGCGGTCTGACAGCGGGGGCACCAGTTGATGATGTAAGTGCCGCGATAGATCAGCCCTTTTTCATAAAGGCGGACGAACACCTCGCGCACGGCCTTGGAAAGACCTTCATCCATGGTGAAACGCGTCCTATCCCAGTCGCAGGAAGCACCGAGACGCTGGAGCTGGCGGATGATGGTGTTGCCGTACTTTTCGCGCCACTTCCACACACGCTCGAGGAATTTTTCACGCCCCAGCGACTGGCGTGAAAGCCCCTCTTCGCGCAGAGCCTTTTCCACCACGTTCTGCGTGGCGATGCCCGCGTGGTCAGTGCCGGGTATCCACAGCGCCTCGAAGCCGCGCATGCGCTTGTAGCGGATGAGAATGTCCTGCAGCGTGTTGTTCAGCGCGTGGCCCATGTGCAGGATGCCCGTGATGTTCGGCGGCGGGATGACGATGGTGTAAGGCTTTTTTTTGGACTTCGACGAGGCCTTGAAATAACCGGCCTTCATCCAGGCCTGATACCACTTTTTTTCTACCTGCTTCGGTTCGTAAGCCTTCGGAAGTTCGTTCGGGTCTTTCTTGGCTTCTCTGGCGTGCTCGCTCATTGAGCTTTCATCAATTTGTATTCATAGGCATCGACGAGCGCCTTCCAGCTGGCCTCGATCACGTTGGTGTCCACGCCCACCGTGGTCCAAAGACCATGCTTGTCATGAAATTCGATGACGACGCGGACCTTGGCCGCCGTGCCCGCTTTCGAATCGACGATGCGCACCTTGTAATCATCGAGCTCCACTTCTTTGACCTCGGGATAAAATTCGGCCAGCGCTTCGCGCAGCGCGAGCCCGAGCGCGTCGATGGGACCGTCACCGGTCTTGGACACCACTCGTTTGTCGCTCCCGACCGTGAGGCGCACCGTGGCCGTGGCGTCCGGGTTCTCTTCACCGATGCGTTCGTTCTTGATCTCGGCGGTGGCCTTGAAATATTCTTTGCGCTTTCCGATCTCTTTGCGTATCAAAAGCTCGAAACTCGCTTCGGCGGACTCGAACTGGTATCCCTCGTTTTCCAGCTTTTGCACTTTTTCCAGGATGTGCTTGGTTTCCGGAGAATCTTTTTTCAGGTCGATGGCGAATTCCTGGGCCTTAAGAACGATGTTCGTCCGGCCACCGACCTCCGACACGAGGTGCCGCCTGTGATTGCCGACC
>CAZTBX010000014.1:0-10632 GCA_964612035.1 uncultured Planctomycetia bacterium | reverse complement strand
AGCCAGCAGGGAAGAACAACCAGAGAATTGTATGAAACAGTTTTCTTAACATAATAAAAGGCCATTGTATCACAAAGGTGTTGCAGCGTAATCCCACCGTGTTGGTGGCCACGAACTCTTCCCCTCTAAGGTCTTCTTGATTTCTCCAGAGGCATGACGGCTTTATAGAGCATAGAAGACTTGGCAATGGCTATTGGGGAGCGGCTGGGTGTAAATCCATCAGCCGACTTAATTATCACAATCCGCTTAAACTTGAGGCGTTCAAGTATATTTATAAACGTATTTATGTTTGAACGTCGCAAGCAATCCACTCCGTGGATTGGCGGGCTTCGCCCGCCTTAAGCGGTTTAATTTTTCCTTAACTGTGCAGTTTGATCGGCATCCGATTCCTTAATAATGATTATTTAAACAAGAGGAGACCAGACCTCTTCGCCGGCGGGTGGCGAGCGTTGTTCGAGCGGCGCTCAAGATGAGGCGAGCGCCATGGAACAATACCTCTTTTAAACACCGCGAGCCGAATCTCCGAGCATGAATTTCCTCGGAGGGGAAATTCGTGCGGCGACGCGAGAACAATGCGAGCCAGGCCCCGCCGGCCCCATATAGTATTTTGAAAATAATCTTTATTACATGCTAAAATGCGCGTCATGGCCGAGTGTGTAATAGACATCCAGGACCTGGTCGTCGATTACCACCATCATCGTGCTTTGCAGGGGCTGACGCTGCAGGTGCGGCAGGGCGAGATATTCGGTTTTCTCGGGCCCAATGGCGCCGGCAAAAGCACCGCGATCAAGACCCTACTCGGGCTGCTCTTTCCGACCGAGGGAAGCGTCCGTGTGCACGGTCTTTCTCCCGATAACCCCGCGTCACGCCAAAAAGTCGGCTTTCTCCCCGAAGAAGCCTCGTATTACCGGTTCCTCACACCCGTTGAGCTGCTCATTTTCTACGGCCGCCTTTTCGGCATCCCACGGGCGGAACTGAAAAAACGGACAGAAAAACTGCTTCAAATGCTAGACCTGAGCGAGGTCGCCAAGAAACGCATCGGCACTTTTTCAAAAGGCATGATGCAAAAAGTGAGCCTCGCGCAGACCCTGATCAACGAGCCCGACACGCTGATCCTCGACGAGCCGACCTCGGGGCTGGATCCGCTGGCGCGACTGGATCTCCGGCGCATCCTGGTGGATCTGCGCAAGGAAGGGAAAACGGTGTTTTTTTCTTCCCATGAGCTCTCCGAAGTGGAGCTTCTCTGCGACTCGATCGCGATCTTGAAGGCAGGCCGTCTCGTAAAAGCCGGGTCCCTGGACGAAGTCCTCGGCCATCACAAAGACAAAAATCTCGAGCGTTTTTTCCTCGAAACCATGCATTCGGCCTGACCCATGCGCATCCCTTTCGTGCTGGCCCAGATGCTTCTCAAAGAGGTGTTCCGCAAAAAAGACTTTTACGTCGCGCTGATCCTGATGGCCGTGATCCTCGCTTACGCCTCGAGCCTCCATTTTTACAATGAAAAGAACGTGGTACGCTACCTCATCGAGATCGGCCTCATGCTGATATTCCTTTTTTCCGCGATCTTGACCGTCACTCTGGCGGCCCGGCAATATCCCTCCGAACTTCAGAACCGCACGCTCGAGGTGCTGCTGGCCAAGCCCATCACCAGACGCGATCTCGTGATCGGGAAATTTGTGGGGTCGTTCCTGGGGGGCGCGGCCTGCTATTTCGTTTTTTACACGCTTTTTCTCGCCATCGTGTGCAAGCAGCTGGGTGGGCTTTTCTTTCCGATAGCCACCGGAACGCAGACCTTTTATCTCTATTTATTGAACCTGCTCGTTTTGGCCGCGATGGCCAGTGCTTTTTCTTATTGGCTCACGGTCTCGGCTAACGTGACACTTTCGCTGGTGCTTTATCTTCTTATCGACACCTACGGACCGGCCTTGAAAGAGCCCGCGCAGGTCCTGTATTACTGTCTGCCGCATTTCGAGTTTTTTGACATGCGCCAGCGCTTCATCCACGGCTGGGGCCCGGTGTCCCCGAAGCTAGTTCTCTTCCTGACAGCCTACGCGGGTCTATACACCGCGTTCTTTCTCGTTCTCGCCTGGCTGGGACTTCGGAGGAGAAAAATATGAGCCGGGCGGTTTTTTTTACGGCGGCGTTGTGGATCAGCTTGGCGTTTTTGGCCTCACGGATCGAAAAGGACTTGCGGCAGGGTGATTTTACCTTCACTCTCGAGAACTCTTTTTCCCGCATCCTGGGAAGCGCCAAAGAGGTGGTGGGGGACACACTTTTTCTGAAGGCGGATAGCTACTTTCACGGAGGCATCGCCGAGAAATTCGATGAACACGACGAAGATCTGACAAAAGAAGGGTTCGTGGGAGGTGAAGCGGAAAAAAAGACGGCCTCTGACTGGATCGGCGCCGTGAACGAACGCATCCAAAGCCACGAGCATAGCCATCTGGCGGTGGATAAACGCAAAGAGATGCTGCCGTTCCTTGCCCTGTCCATTTCTCTGGATCCGCATAATATTGAAGCTATCCTCTCGACGGCCTATTGGCTGGACAGCCAGTTCGGTAAAACGGATGAGGCGATACGGACACTCGAAAAGGGGACACGGGACAACCCGGATTCCTGGGAGCTCGAGCGCCAGACAGCCGAACTTTATCTTTTAAAGAAACACGACGCCGTATCGGCCGAACGCCATTACCGTGCGGCGCTTAAGAGATCCGAGACCGAAGTTCTCGATGCCTTTGAGAGGCTCAATATTTATTATCATCTGGGTGACGCTTTTGCGCTCCAGAAGAAAAATGGCGAAGCCGGCGTCGCTTATCGCTCGGCCCTGGAGTATATGGACCCGCAAAAACCTCTCGCGCTCGCCGGCCTGATCCGTGAAAAGATCGACGCGCTGAACCGGGAATAGTCTTATAATTGATCATGCAGATAGAAGTGGAAGAAAATCCCAATTGCACAGGCTGCCCGCAATTCATGTTCAATGAGCTTGAAAAACCGAGGCCAGTGCGTGGCATTCGCGTCCTGGAGCGCGGCGGCGAGTCTCTCCACGCCGTAACCGGTGTGAGCCAAGAAGGCAAATGGACTCCGGTGCATGCCGTGAAAGTGACGGACTCGGGTGCCGGCTACGCCTTTCTCATCTATGGAGGCGAATGGGGCATACGCCTGAGGCCCGAAAAATTTGCCGAAGAACCGTGGGATCTCGCCAACGCGCACCAGTGGGGCGAACCTTTCAAGCTTTATGGAGAAAGCCATGACCTTGTGTACGCGGACTGATCGATATGGAAACCTCTAAACCTCATTTCGCCAAATACATCCTCGTCTGTGAAAATCTGCGCGAAAAAGGGGACTGCTGTGGCCCCGAAGGCAGCCAACTGCGCGAGACGCTGAAAGATCTCGTGAAGAAAAAAGGCCTCGCCGGAAACATCCGTGTCAGCCGCACAGGTTGTCAGGATGTCTGCAGTGAGGGTCCGAACGTGCTTCTCATGCCGGACAATGTATGGTTCAAGCGTGTCCGCATCGAGGACATCGAAGCTATCGTGGAAAAAGCAGCGAAGGGACTCAGCCATGTGGGCTAAGGCGGCCCTTTTTTCGGAGATCAAGGAAGGCGAATCCAGAGTCGTCAGCGTAGATGGGAAAGATCTTGCGCTGTTCAAAACGGAAGGCGTCGTGTATGCGATGGACAACACTTGCCCGCACCGTGGCGGGCCGCTAGGCGAGGGTCACCTCGAGAACGGCGAAGTGACATGCCCGTGGCACGCCTGGAGCTTCGACGTGAAAACCGGGGAGTGTCAATCCATGCCGGGGATCACGCAGCCCACTTTTCCCGTCAAGATCGAGGGCGATGAAGTTTTTATACGCTTAGACTAGGCGACGCGGTCCTGTTTGGAAAGATAGGACGACACATAGTCGCGGACGGACTCTTCCAATCCGTGAAACACCGTAGGACAGCCCGCCTTTCGTAGTTTCGTGAGATCCGCTTCCGTGAAATACTGGTATTGGTTCTTGATCGAGTCCGGCATGTCGATGTATTCGATGGTTTTGGGTTTGCCGCAGGCCTTGAAAAGCGCATCCGCTAGATCGTTCCAGGTCTGGGCGCGTCCCGTGCCTAGATTGAATATCCCTTTCTTGTCCGGGTGCGCGTGGAACCAGAGCACGGCCTCTACCGCGTCTTTGACGTAAATAAAATCCCTTTTTTGCCCGCCGTCCGAGTACTCTTTTTTGTAGGACTTGAAGAGGCGAAGTTTTCCGGCCGCCTGCACCTGCTCGAACCCTTTCAGCACGAGACTTCTCATGTCGCCTTTGTGGTATTCGTTCGGACCATAAACGTTGAAAAAACGGAAGCCCGTGATTTTCGTCTGAAGATTATTTTTCAACACCCACTGGTCGAAAGCGAGTTTGGACTGGCCGTAAAGGTTCAGCGGTTTGAGTCTAGGGGTCAGCGCGTCGTTATCGGAAAAGCCGAGCTCGCCGGCGCCGTAAGTGGCCGCACTCGAGGCGTAGGCGAGATAAGCGCCTTGGGCGACGGACCAGGAAGCCACGCGCTCAGAATACTCGGTGTTGTTTTTCTTCAGGAAATCGGCGTTTTTTTCCGTAGTATCCGAACACGCGCCCAGATGGAAAATGGTGTTCAACCGGCCGTTGAATTCGCCTTTTTCCAGGCGTTCAAGGAATTCGCCGGATTCGAGATACAGCTTATAGCGCTTTTTTGAAAGGTTGCCCCATTTGGGGGACTGATGGGCGTTTTGGTCGACGGCGACGATATCGTCGTGGCCCATGTCGTTCAGGCGCGCCACTAGCACGCTGCCGATGAAACCCGCCGCTCCGGTGACTGCGATCATTGGATTACTCCATAGCGTTTAGCGGATAGCGTATAGTTTTTTTCATCACTATACGCTGAACGCTGTACGCTCTACGCTGGATTCTATCATAAAGGGAACCTACGGGGTCAGACCCTCGGTGGAGAGAGGCTTAGGGTCTGACCCCAAAAGCGTATGCTATAATTCTCCAATGGATCTGTCGATTTTACCTTCAGTCAACGCGTCGCTGAATGCGGCGAGCACGGTTTTCCTGAGCGCCGGATGGATATTCATCCGGCGGGGGAAGATACGGTCGCATATCACGAGCATGGCGCTCGCGCTCGTGACCTCCTCGCTGTTCCTGACGTCCTACCTCTATTATCATTTCCATCATGGCCGCACTCCTTTTCCGGGTCATGGCGGCATCCGGGCAGTGTATTTTGTCATCCTCGTGTCTCACACTATCCTCGCCGTCGTGATCGTGCCCCTGGTTTTGACCACGCTGTATTTTGCCCTTTCAGGCCGGTTTCAAAGGCACAAGAGGTTTGGCCGGGTGACACTGCCGCTTTGGCTATACGTATCCGTCACAGGTGTGGTCGTGTACTGGATGCTTTATAGGGTTCATTATTAGCTAGTTTATCCATAACCTATTGTATTTAATATAGATATGAAGTTAGTTTAATATGGACTCTTTTAGTCTGAATAGGGTATACTACTATCGAGGCAAAAAATGATACAACTGTCCGATGTAGCTAAAAAAGAAGTACAAAGACTGATCGAGGACCAGAACAAGCCAGGGGTGTTTTTGAGGGCTTCCGTGAAGGGCGGCGGCTGTTCGGGCCTTACCTACGACGTGCATTTTGACGACAAGCAAGGCGAGTATGACCGCGTGTTTGAAGCCAACGGGGTCAAAGTCGTCTGCGATTCGAAGAGCCTCGTATACCTGGACGGCATGACCATCGATTATTCGACGGAACTGGTCGGGGGCGGTTTTCGTTTCGTAAACCCCAACGCCAAAGGCAGCTGCGGCTGCGGCACTTCTTTCGCAGTTTAGGGAGCGCGCCATGCGATTCACGACAAAAACGGAATACGGCGTCGTTTGCATGATCTACATCGCCAAGCATGCGGACGCCGACAAGTGGCTGACGATCAAAGAGATCGCCTCACACGAGAATTATCCGCTTCCTTACATCGAAAAGATCCTCCAGGGACTGAGACAGGCGAAGATCTTGGTCTCGCATCATGGGAACCAAGGCGGGTATGCCCTCGCGAGAAAGGCGTCCGAGATCACGCTAAAAGAGATCATCGACGCGCTCGAGGGCGGTACTTTCGAGGTGTTCTGCGCGCCATCCGTGCGCGAAGACATCGTGTGCACGCATTTTTGCCTCTGCGGCGTGAAGCCGGTGTGGAGAAAAACGAAGGAAATCCTGGACCACTTTTACGGGTCGGTTACGCTCGATATGCTCGCGAAAAACGAATTGGAAATGAATAGCTTGATGCCGGTGAGCCGGTGAGATCATGACGACTAAAACCATCCAGGAATTGGCCGATCAGGAATACAAATACGGCTTCCAGACGCCGATAGAGGCCGACACGATCCCGAAAGGCCTCAGCGAAGACACGGTGCGCCAGATCTCGGCGAGGAAGAACGAGCCGGCGTTCATGCTGGAGTTCCGTCTCCGCGCGTTCAGGCACTGGCAGAAAATGACGGAGCCGCGCTGGGCGAATATCCACTATCCAGACATCGATTATCAGAACATCATCTATTATTCGGCGCCCAAGCAGAATGAAAAGCTTAAAAGCATGGACGAGGTGGACCCTGAGCTGAAAAGGACGTTCGAGAAACTGGGCATCTCTCTCATGGAGCAGAAAAAACTGGCGAACGTGGCCGTGGACGCGATATTCGACAGCGTGTCGGTGGCCACGAGCTATAAAAAGAAACTGCTCGAGGCGGGTGTCGTGTTCTGCTCGTTCTCCGAGGCCGTTGAAAAATATCCGGATCTCGTGAAAAAGTACATGGGTTCCGTCGTGCCATACACGGACAATTTTTTCGCCACGCTCAACTCGGCTGTGTTCTCGGACGGCTCGTTCGTATTCGTGCCAAAGGGTGTCCGCTGTCCGATGGAGCTTTCGACTTATTTCCGCATCAACACCGAAGGGTCCGGGCAGTTTGAACGGACACTCATCGTGTGCGAAGAGGGTGCCTACGTGAGCTATCTCGAAGGCTGCACGGCGCCAAAATTCGATACCAACCAACTGCACGCCGCCGTCGTCGAACTCGTCGCGCTGGATGACGCCGAGATCAAGTATTCAACGGTGCAGAACTGGTACGCCGGCGACCCAGTCACCGGCAAAGGCGGCATCTACAATTTTGTGACCAAGCGCGGCAAATGCCAGGGCCGGAATTCCAAGGTCTCGTGGACACAGGTGGAGACGGGGTCGGCCATCACCTGGAAATATCCGAGCTGCATGCTTTTGGGGGACAACTCGGTCGGGGAATTCTATTCGGTGGCCCTCACCAATCATTTCCAACAGGCCGATACCGGGACGAAAATGATCCACGTCGGGAAAAATACGAAAAGCACCATCATTTCCAAAGGCATTTCCGCAGGGCGCTCCAACAACAATTACCGTGGCGCTGTCGAGATCAAGAGATCCGCCACGGGGGCGAGGAATTTCACGCAGTGCGACTCCCTGCTCATCGGCTCCAAGTGCGGGGCGAACACTTTCCCGTATATCCGCGTGCAAAACCCGACCGCCAAGGTCGAGCACGAGGCCACGACCTCCAAGATCAGCGACGACCAGCTTTTTTACTTCCAACAGCGTGGCATCCGCGCCGAGGACGCCATGGGAGCCATCATCAACGGATTTTGCAAGGATGTGTTCCGTGAGCTTCCGGGGGAGTTCGCCGTCGAGGCGACACAGCTTTTGGGACTTAAACTGGAAGGAAGTGTCGGGTGAAGAAAGAGCCGATGTTAGCGATCCGTGATCTGCATGCCAGCATCAACGGGGTCGAGATCCTAAAAGGGCTCAACCTCGAAGTGCGCGCGGGAGAGATACACGCCATCATGGGACCCAACGGGTCGGGCAAGAGCACGCTCGCGAAAGTGTTGGCCGGGGACCCGCATTATGAGGTGACCAAAGGAGACATCCTTTATAAGGGCGAAAGCATCCTGAGCATGGAGCCCGAGGACAGGGCGCTGAAAGGAATATTCCTCGCGTTCCAGTATCCCGTCGAGATCCCGGGGGTATCCAATTCCAATTTTTTGAGGATGGCGTACAATTCGAAGCAGAAATTTTTGGGCAGGCCGGAAATCGATCCGCTGGAGTTCGACGAGCGGCTGCGCGAGAAATTAAAGATCGTGGAGATGAGCCCCGACCTCGCGGCGCGCTCGGTCAACCACGGTTTCTCCGGCGGCGAGAAAAAGCGCAATGAGATCGTGCAAATGGCCGTGCTCGAGCCGACGCTGGCCGTGCTCGACGAGACAGACTCGGGGCTGGACATCGATGCGCTCCGTATTGTCGCGAGAGGAGTGACACGGCTGAAAACGCCGGACAACGCGATGATACTCATCACGCATTACCAGCGGCTTTTGAGCGGCATCGAGCCCGATCTCGTGCACATCATGGCCAACGGCCGCATCGTGCGTTCTGGCGACAAGACCCTGGCCGTGCTTTTGGAAGAAAAGGGGTATGACCTTATTTCAGGCCTCCTGGACCCGGCCTGCCTGCACATGGGGCCGCACTCATGAGCCAGGAACTCAAGACCCCAGCGTTCGTTTTTGAAAAAGATTCGGTATCGACAATGGTTTTGGACGACTCCAAGGTGCAAAAAAAAGACGAGGCCGCCTCATTCGAATTCTTCCTCGGCGAAGGCGCGAATCTCGAGGTGTTTTATGACGAACCTTCTTTCAGCGCCGTGAGCCGTTTTTATCTAGAAAAAGACAGCACCCTGCGGCTTTTCTTTTTTTCGCGCGACAATGTTGAAGTGGAGAGCCGCGTCTTCGTGCATTTCAAAGGGGAAAACACGAAAGCGTCCGCCACCGGCCTTTCGATGCTCAGCGGCGCCTCAAAGGCCGTGTACGATATCACCATGGACCATGAAAAGGGCCATTCAAAAAGCGAGCAATTCTTCAAAAGTATTTTAGCCGGGCGTTCGCGCTCGGAATTCCGGAGCCTCGTCTCCGTGCGTCCCGGCGCCCAAAAGTCGGACTCGAGACAGCTCAACAAAAATCTACTTTTATCGGACACCGCCGAGGCGTATTCCCGGCCCGAGCTCAGAATACTCGCGGACGACGTTTCCTGTTCGCACGGCTCGGCCACGGGACAGATCGAGGACTCTGAACTTTTTTATCTTCGTAGCCGCGGGCTTTCCAAGGACCAGGCGCGTTATCTCGTCATTTACGGGTTCGCGGAAGAAACGCTGGAAGCGGTGCAGGACAAGGCCGTGAAGGCCTCTTTGAAGGCAAAGATCACCCAAAGACTCGGAGCGATGATCTAAAAAAATGTTGAAAATGGCCCAACCACTCAACGCTGAAAAGGTCCGCAAGGATTTTCCGATGCTGGCCAGCCGCATGAACGGGCACCCGCTCGTGTATCTCGACAACGCGGCCACGACGCAGAAGCCAAACGCTGTCATCGACCGCATGAGCTCGTTCTTGAAGAACGAGTACGCGACCATTCACCGGGGCATCTACACCTTTAGCCAGGAATCGACGAAAGAATGCGACGCGGCCCGCGAAAAATGCCGCGCTTTCCTGAACGCCGCGAAGACTTCGGAGATCGTGTTTGTGCGCGGCGCCACCGAGGCGATCAACCTTGTTGCCGCAAGCTATGGCCGGAAATTCCTAAAAAAAGGGGACGAGATCGTCATTTCCACGATCGAGCATCACGCGAATATCGTACCCTGGCAGAGACTCTGCGAAGAAAAGGGCCTGGTTTTGCGCGTGATCCCGGTGAACGACGACGGCGAGCTGGATCTTGACGCCTTTCAAAAACTTTTGAGTCCTAGAACTTATCTTGTGGCCATCGGCCACGTGTCGAATGCGCTTGGCAGCATCAATCCCGTGCAGGAGATCGTGAAAATGGCCCATCACGCGGGGGCCGTGGTGCTCATTGATGGCGCGCAGGCGGTCCCGCACATGAAAGTTGACGTGCAAGCGCTCGACTGCGACTTTTACTGTTTTTCAGGCCACAAGCTCTATGGACCGACGGGTATCGGCGTCCTTTATGGCAAGGAAAAGCATCTCGAGGCCATGGATCCGTATCAGACAGGCGGCGACATGATCGAGTCCGTGTCTTTCGAGAAAACGACTTTCGCGAAACCACCAGCCAAATTCGAGGCCGGAACACCGGCGATCGCCGAGATCATTGGTCTCGGAGCGGCCATTGATTATTTAGAGAAGATAGGTCTCGACGCCATCGCGCACTACGAGCATGAGCTTTTGCAGTACGCCACGGAGAAGCTTGCGGCCATCCCCGGGCTCAAGATCATCGGCAACGCGCGTGAAAAAGCCAGCCTCATTTCGTTCGAGCTCGAAGGCATACACCCGCATGACGTGGGGACTGTGCTCAATGAAGAGGGCATCGCGGTACGGGCAGGCCACCACTGCGCCCAACCCACGATGAAACGCTTCGGTGTTTCGGCCACGACAAGAGCGTCTTTCGCGTTCTATAATACGAAGGGAGAGGTGGATGGCCTCACCAAGGGCATACGCAAAGTGTTCGAGGTGTTCCGATGAGGCCTGAGACGAACGGCCGGGAAGTGCACTTGGACGATCTGTACCAGGAGGTTATCCTCGACCACAATCGCAAGCCGCGCAACTTCGGGAAGCTCGAG
>CAZTBX010000013.1:0-2599 GCA_964612035.1 uncultured Planctomycetia bacterium | reverse complement strand
CTGGACATCCTCCTTCAGTTTATTTTGAAAATCGCTCCTAAAACCTACCTCTATGTTCAGGAAGACAGAGCCGGCAACCTCATCGAACATTTAAAAACGAATTTCCTTGATATTGTGCTTACAGACACCCCGGCCGGTTCTTTGGATGAACAAATCGAAAGCACTCTTGTCGGAAAAATACCCATTGTTTTTTGTGCCCACACGGAACTAGCTCGAAAGTATAGAAATATCCCAAAAGACCTTCATGGGGCCCCGCTTATTTTACCGACGGCTCACAGCCAAATTTATCGCTCACTGCAAGAATACTTTATCGAGCAGAAAATCCGGCCTGACATTGTGGCTGAAATCCAAGACGTGGAACTCGCACGAAGGCTTGTTTTATCAAAGGTGGGAATAGCTCCTCTCAACCTCCTGACGATCAAGAAAGCGCCTTCCAAAGAGCCCCTGGCTGTTATCGGAAAACCTGGCTCATCGAAAATCTACGAAAAGATTTATATTCTTGTGAAGAAAAGAATAAAACCTCATCCTTTGGTTTCGAGGATCGTTGCAGAATTTAAAATCACGATACCCATTTAATAACTTGTCAATTGGCACTTCGCTACAGGGTGTTCCGGACTGTATCCCAGTTGTATCCGAAGCTCATTTTCACTGCTCTCAAGTGTGGCTTGGCCATTGAAAACAAAGGACTTGGCTCATCTAACACCCCATATTTTGTGCATCTGCGGAATGACGCGTACGTCGTTCAAGCGGGTTTTTGCCTCGTGGAAAAACAAAGATTCTATATTTTTTAAGGCTTGGACATTGATCCCGACCAGGTCCGACACCGGTTGAAGCACGAACGGAATGCGCGCGTCGACAGCCGCGACGATCTCGATGCAGCGCAGGACATCCTCTTTCGTCGTCTCGGGCGTAATAACGGTTTTCACGAAAACTTCTTTTTGAATAGCCAGGCGCAGGAAAGCTTCGTGCTCGGCGCTGAAATCCCTGTCCCCTGTCGCGCTCGGCGGTTTCAGGTCCATGGCAACGATGTCCGTGTACGGAAGCACGCGCTCAAGTTCACGCGTGAGCGTGCCATTCGTTTCAAGATAGGTCTTAAAACCGCGCTTTTTCAATTCCGGCATGAACTCGGCAAGGAACGAGGCGTAGACCAGCGGCTCGCCGCCGGTCAGCGATACGGAATGATGCTGTCCCTTCGCCGACCCCAGGGACGCGACTTCCAGGAGCAGGTCCGCAACGGCCATCACGCGGAAAGGTCCCGACTTCATTTTGTCCGCCTCATCACAATAACCGCAGTGCATGTTGCAGCGGCGGAAACGCACGAATATCTGTTTCACGCCGAGATACGGCCCTTCGCCCTGCAGCGAAGAGAATACCTCGAGAACCTCTGAGCGAATTATTGAGCCAGATCTAGCGATTAATAAATTTTTTTTAATACGCATGGGTTGGTTTCAGAATACAGATGACAGAGGACTGATTGTTGGCCTCTGTCTTCTGTCATCTGTATTCTGGTATATAGCTCGCGCAGGCGTCCGGGGTTTCCCAGACGGTGACCTTGACGATGCTCGCGTTGTCCGAACGGAACACTTGATTCAAGCGCTCGCAGATGACGCGCGCGATGTTTTCGGTGGACGGATTCGCCTTGCCGCCCTTGAATGCCGGGTGGTCGTTGATGGAGATCTCCGAGAGCTCGCCCAGCACACGCTTCAGGCTTGGTTTCAGCGCCTCAAAATCCGCAACCACGCCCATGGAATCCAGCTTCGCCGAGCGGGCCGTCACCGCCACGCGCCAATCATGGCCATGCCGCGGCTCCCAGGTCCCGTCGTATAACTTGAGGAAATGGGCCGCGGAAAACTCGCCCTCGACCACGATCTCATACATGCGGTTCTCTCGCCATGGCATCCGTTTTTCTGCGGCCGGAGCTACCGCCAGGGTCGCCGACTTTTGCGACGGACTGTATCGAGCGGCCTAAAAATCTTTCGCCCAGCGTCCGAAACTGTTCCGGCTCGTCAGACACGAAAAAACGCGCGATCCCCTCTTTTTTCTTTTTCTCGGCGCTCATGCCCAGCCGCTGGAGCAAAAGCCGCGCCTCTTTGGCCGTCTCTTCGGCGGAATTCACAAGCTGCACCTCGCGGCCGATGGTTTTTTGAATGATACCCGAAAGCAGCGGATAGTGCGTGCAGCCCAGTATCAGCGTGTCGATGTCGAAAGACTTCAAGCTTTCGAGATACACTTTCGCGACGCTGGAAACGATGTCGCCGTCCAGCCAGCCCTCCTCGACGAACGGCACGAAAAGCGGGCACGCCTGACTGTACACCCTCACCGACCGATCGAGGCGCTTGAGGCACGACTCGTAAGAGCCGCTCCCGATGGTCGCCTTGGTGCCGATGACGCCGATACGGCCATTTTTTGTCGAAGCCAGCGCTGAGCGGGCGCCGGGCTCGATGACGCCGATAATGGGCATTGAGAAATTTTCCTTCATCGCTTCCAGGCCTAGAGACGAGGCGGTATTGCAGGCGACAATGACTAATTTGACATCAAAATTTTTCAGAAAGCGGACATTATCGAGAGAGAACTTGGTAATCGTCTCTTTTGATTTGGT
>CAZTBX010000012.1:0-3839 GCA_964612035.1 uncultured Planctomycetia bacterium | reverse complement strand
GCAGAGGACTCGCCCAGATGTTCCACCATCATGCCGCCCGCGCAGATAGCGGCGAGAGGGTTGATGACGTTCTTACCAGTGTACTTGGGTGCCGAGCCGCCAATGGGCTCGAACATCGAGACGCCCTCGGGGTTCAGATTGCCGCCGGCGGCGATGCCCATGCCGCCCTGTATCATGGCCCCGAGATCGGTGATGATGTCACCGAACATGTTGTCCGTCACGATGACATCGAACCACTCGGGGTTTTTCACCATCCACATACAAGTGGCATCCACATGCGCGTAGTCGGTCTGGATGTCCTTGTATTCCTTGGCGACCTCGTTGAACACGCGCCACCATAGGTCATGAGCGTAAGTGAGAACATTGGTCTTGCCGCATAGCGTGAGCTTTTTTCTTTTGTCGCGCTTGCGTGTCAACTCGAACGCATAGCGGATGCAGCGCTCGACGCCTTTTCGCGTGTTGCGCGAGACCTGGAGCGCCGTCTCATTCTTCTTCCCTTTATTGATGAACTTTCCCTCGCCGACATACAGGCCTTCGTTGTTTTCACGGACGACGACGAAGTCGATATCCTCCGGGCCTTTGTCCTTGAGCGGCGTCCAGACCCCGGGGTAAAGCTTGACCGGGCGGAGGTTGATGTACTGCTCAAGGTCAAAACGGATCTTGAGAAGAAGGCCTTTTTCGAGAATACCCGGCTTCACATCGGGGTGGCCGACGGCGCCGAGAAGAATGGAGTCGAATTTCCCGAGTGTCGCGACCTCTTTGTCGGACAACACTTTGCCGGTTTTGAGAAATCTCTCGCCCCCGAAATCAAAATGCGTGAGCGCGAGCTTGAAGCCGTACTTCTTGGAAGCCGCCTGCAGGACTTTTATGGCCTCGGCGGTGACCTCGGGACCTGTTCCGTCACCAGGGATGATGGCGATATTATAGAGAGACTTGGATTTCATGAAACCTCCGTTACAGCGAAAAACGAAAAGCGCGAAGCGAAAAACTATTGAGTCGCTACGCGACTTTTATAGGTCTACTCTTTTGCCCCGTAGTGTCAGCAAACTAGACCCCAAAATATTTGCGATTTCTTTAGCTTCGGTAAGCAACCCATCTGCCATTTCGTGGTCGCACTTTCCCGAGTCGCGAAGAAGTTGAAGCCAATACTTAGCTTCATTGGCTGATTTAAGTGAGTGGTTAAAAAAATTGGCAAAATCTTTCTTCGTAGGGCTTGCCTGGGCTTCGATAATGTTGGCTCCGATGGACGTCGAGGCCCTAAGAAGCTGTCTGGCTATGGTTTGAGCTGCCAACTCTTTGGGCAGTGAATCAATCAGCTTAATTATCTTAAGCGAAAACTTGTAAGCTCTGTCCTTAGAATCCACGTTTTGATCCAAGCGCGAAGCGCTCCACAGTTTTACGTTTTTCGCTTTTCACTTTTCGCCTAAATTTTCAACGCGTAGATTAAAAAGCTGTTTATTCAATCGCCATCACTCCTACCACGCCCTGCGCCGGGCTCGACGCGTTGGCGTGCATTTTTTTCTCTATCCGGCCCGCTTCGTAGGCCAGGCGGCCGGATTTCACGGCCAGGTTCATCGCCTCGGCCATTTTGCCGGGGTGTTTGGCACCAGCGATCGCGGTGTTCATGAGAACGCCGTCGGCGCCAAGCTCCATCGCGATGGCCGCATCCGAGGCCGTGCCCACGCCTGCGTCGACGATCACGGGCACGCTCACCTTTTCGAGAATGAGCTGAATGTTCAGGCGGTTCAATATCCCCTGGCCTGAGCCGATGGGGGCCGCGAGCGGCATCACACAGGCCGCGCCCGCGTCCTCGAGACGCTTGGCCATCACCGGGTCATCGTTGGTGTAAGGCATGACGATGAAACCGTCTTTCACGAGCTCCTTCGTGGCCTCGAGCAGGGCGAGCGTGTCGGGCATCAACGTTTTTTCATCACCGATGACCTCGAGCTTCACGAGATTGGAAAGGCCGGCGGCGCGCCCAAGCCGGGCCGCGCGGACCGCATCTTCCTTGGTGTAACAGCCGGCCGTGTTGGGCAGGAGAATATATTTTTTCGGATCCACAAAATCAAGCAGGGACTCTTTCGTGCGGTCGAGATTCACGCGGCGCACGGCGACTGTCACCATCTGGGCGCCAGAGGCCGCGAGGGCCTGCTCCATTTCGGCGAAAGAGGCGTATTTCCCGGTACCGACGATGAGGCGGGACTTGAGCTTGTAGGAGCCGATATTCAGCGTGTCGCTCATACGGCCTCCACCACGGCGCCTTTTTCCACGACGACGATGCCCTTGGGAGTGATGGTGAATCCCCTCTTTTTATCGAGGACCTTGTCGTAACCCACTGTCGCGTTGGGCATGATCTTGACATGTTTGTCGACAATGGCGTTGCGGACCTTCGCGTAACGGCCGACATCGACGCCCTCGAAAAGAAGCGAACCCTCGACCTCGGCGTAGCTGTTCACGCGGACATTGGGAGAAAGCACACAGCGCTCGACGGAACCGCCGGAGATGACACAGCCGTCAGGCACCAGCGAATCCACGGCCGTGCCTTTGCGGCCTCCGAAGGTCTGGTTGAACACGAACTTTGCCGGCGGATACTGCAGCTGATAGGTGCGCACCGGCCACTCACGGTCGTAGAGATTGAAAAGCGGCGTCACCTGCACGAGATCGATATTGGCCTCATAGTAAGTGTCGAGCGTCCCCACATCGCGCCAATAGAGCGCCTCTTTTTTGTTCGCGTCGACGAAATTGTACGCGAGTATCTTTCTTTTTCCGCCGGCGATCATCTGCGGGATGACGTTTCTGCCGAAATCGTGCTCGCTGCTTTTTTCGGCATCTTCTTTCAGCTCCTCCTCCAGCACCTTTCGGTCAAAAATGTAAATGCCCATGGAGCCATAAATGTGCGTGGGATCGCCGGGGACGGTCTTGGGTGAGACAGGCTTTTCGCTGAAACCGACGACCCTATTGGACGAGTCCACCTCCATGACGCCGACTGTCGGCGCGTCGGTGGTCGGAAGCGGCACGACGCCGATGGTGAGACCCGCCTTGTTCTCGCGATGGGCGTCAAGCATGAGGCTGTAATTCATCTTGTAGACATGGTCGCCGGCGAGGATCAGCACCTGGTCCGGATTTTCACTCTCGATCGAATAGATGTTCTGATAGATGGCGTCGGCAGTGCCCTGATACCAATGCTCGTCAACGCGCTGTTGGGCTGGCAAAACATCGATGTGCTCGCCCACTTCGGAGTTCAGGATGTTCCAGCCGAGACGGATATGACGCGCCAGCGACATGGACTTGTACTGCACGAGGATGTCGATCTTACGGATGCCGGAGTTGATGCAGTTGGAAAGCGTGAAATCGATGATGCGGTAGATGCCGCCGAACGGCACCGCGGGCTTGGCCCTATCGTTGGTGAGAGGCACAAGGCGCTCGCCTTTGCCGCCGGCCATCAGAAATGTAAGGAGTTTTTTCAACGAAAAAGCATTATAAATCCAGCTTTGCCCCTTTGCAAGAAATAAGTCTATTTGAGGCGGGGAGCCGAGTGCATGGCGCTGAGCAGGCGCCGGGTGAACTCATGCCGGGGGGCCCGGAAAACCTCTTCCGCGGGGCCGGATTCGCAGACCTCGCCGTCTTTAAGGATAAGTACCTCATCGCTCATATGGCGTATGACTTTCAGGTCATGAGAGATGAAAACATAGCTCACCCCCCTGTCTTTTTGCAGTTTGAGAAAAAGGTTCAGCATGTCCGTCTGGGCTACGAGATCCAGCGAAGAGACGGGCTCGTCACACACGATGAGGTCGGGCTCTGTGCTGATGGCCCTGGCAATGGCGACGCGCTGGCATTCG
>CAZTBX010000011.1:0-7404 GCA_964612035.1 uncultured Planctomycetia bacterium | reverse complement strand
CGACAGTGGGTTTTCCGTCTATCGGAAGAAGCTCGCGGTAGCGCCAGATGCTCTTGGGACCTTTTTGGATAGACTCACGCGACAGAACACTTTTGATGTTTTCATAGTCATAGTCGACCTCAAGGGACCCAAAGCAAAATTCGCAGACATAGATCGCCTCAGTCGGGTAAACCCGATGGCATTCCCTGCATTTTAATCCTTTTACGTAACTCATTTTATTCCAATAGGTTATGTAACTAACAATGTATCCATTTTAACACGCTTCTCAAACTTTTTCCAGCACCCGTTTGAGCGGCGTGTCATCGAAAAGAGCGGCCAATTCCGGCTTCCTTTTAATATAGCCGGCCTGATAGGCCGCCTCTGCCTGCTCCAGAATGGATGCTTTCATGAGGTCCGTGGTGAACTGGATCTTCGGAAATGCCGAATCCAGGACACTTTGGCTGAATTCCTTTTGCGTTTCCTTCTCGATCTCTTTTTTCAGCGCGGCTTTGGCCTCATCCGGATTTTTTGTGATCCAGTCGGTGAGATCCGCGTGGACTTCGAGGAAACGCTGCACGATGTCCGGATGCTCATCGAGGAATTTTTTCCTCACCACAACAACAGCCGTCGCGTAGCGACCGTCAGGCCAAAGCTCGGCCTCGTCGAGATACACCTTGCCGTCCGCTTTCTGCACCAGCGTGGACACCCAGGGCTCCACAGTCCATGAAGCGTCTATTTCCTTTTTCAGGAAAAGCGTCACGTGATCGGCATTCGTAAGAGGCAGCACCTGCACGTCGCCCCCAACTTCTTTTAGTCTTAACTTGTTTTTGGCAAGCCATGCTCTCAGTGAAACGTCCTGCGAGTTGCCAAGCTGGGGCGTGGCTATTTTCTTATTGCGGAAATCCTCTGGTTTTTGTACCACGGAATCCCCTCTCACCACTAGCGCCGCGCCGCCCGACGCCGCACCCGCGACGATGCGAAGCGCCTCGCCGTCGGATTTGATGAACCCGTTGATGGCGGGACTCGGACCGATATAGGTGATGTCGAGCTGGCCCGCGAAAAGCGCCTCGATCGCCGACGGGCCGGCATTGAAGATCTTCCAATCGATGCGCGTATCGGGCGCGAGGTTGTCAAAAGACCCTTTCGCCTGACCGATCACGCCCTGCGCGTGCGTGATGTTGGGAAAATGCCCAATGCGCACCGTGACCTTCGAGGGGGCTGAAGATCCCGGCTGTGCCAGCGTGAAAATTCCGAGAACAAAAATAAAAAACAACCAAAGCGGCCTGTTTCTCATAACCTTTCAAGTCCCCAAATGACCCTTACTTTTTTTTCCGCCACGCCGAACACCAGCATGTCCATGACGACCCCTATGAGGACGATGACGATCATGACGGCGATCACCTGGCTCATGTCATTCAATTCTCTTCCCATATTGAGCAAATGTCCGAGCCCCAGGCTTACGAAAAGGATCTCTCCCGCCATCAGTGAGCGCCACGCGAACGACCACCCCTGTTTCAGCCCCATCAGAATGGATGGGAATGCGGCCGGCAGCATCACGTGCAGAAAAAGGTCACGGCCTTTGGCACCCATGTTCCTCCCCGCACGCATGTAGATCGGCTGAATGTTCTTCACGCCGCTGTCGGTGGCGATGGTGATCGATAAAAGTGAACCCATCACCACGACAAAAGTGATGGCCGACTCGTTCAACCCGAACCACAAAATAGCCAGCGGCAGCCAGCAGATGCTCGGAAGCGTCTGCAGGCCCACGATGAAACCTCCGACGGTTTCATCCAGCACCTTGGACTTCCCAATAAGCAAGCCCAAGAACGTGCCCAACACCACGGAGATCGAGTAGCCGATGACAAGACGTTTGAGACTCACGAAGATACCGATCAAAAAACTTTTGTCTTTGAACCCGTCGACGAGCGTCTCCAGCACCCGCTCTGGTGAGGGAAAAAGATACGACGGCCAAAAACGCAGGCTAAAAAGCAGTTTCCACAGCGCGATAAGCAGCGCGTAAAAAGCGACTTGTTTAAAAAATTTTCCCATTCTCGCGTTATCCGAGATTGAAATAAGGCTCGATGCTGAGATAACGCTCGCCCGAGTCGGGGAACAGTGTAACAACGGTTTTCCCGGGTCCGAGTGTCTTGGCCACTTTCAGCGCACCGATGCAGGACGCTCCGCTTGAGATCCCCGCGAAAATCCCTTCCTCGCGCGAAAGACGCTTAGCCATTTCATAGGCTTCCTGGCTGTCCACCGTCAGGATCTCATCCAGGATGGAACGATTCAAAACTTCCGGCACAAAACCGGCGCCTATCCCCTGTATCATATGCGGACCTGGTTTTCCGCCTGAGAGGATCGCGGAGGTCTTTGGCTCCACGCCAATGACGCGGATCTTTGCGTCATGTTTTTTCAGTACCTCCCCAATGCCCGTGATGGAGCCACCCGTACCTATACCGGTGACGAACGCGTCCAGTTTTCCGTCCGTGTCGCGGAGTATTTCTTTGGCGGTGGTTTTCCGGTGCATGGCCGGATTGTCCGGGTTCGTGAACTGTTGGGGCATGAACGCGTTTTTTGTGTTGGCAACGATCTCGCGTGCTTTTTCCACGGCGCCGATCATACCCTCTTTCGCGGGGGTCAGCACCACCTCGGCTCCGAAGCTCTGCACGATCTGGACACGCTCAGAGCTCATACCGTCCGGCATCGTGAGAATAACCTTGTATCCTTTCACCGCACCGACGATGGCGAGACCTATGCCGGTGTTTCCGCTTGTCGGTTCGACGATGACGAAGCCGGGCTTCAAAAGCCCCTTTTTCTCGGCCTGCTCGACCATGTTGAGCGCGATGCGGTCTTTGACACTCGCACCCGGACTGAACATCTCGAGTTTGGCGAGCACAGTCGCCGAGCCTTTTTCCACCACCTTTGATAGTCTGACCATCGGTGTATTGCCGATGAGGTCAAGAATGCTGTCGTATACGCCGTTCATTGTGTGTCCCCTCCGCCGCCCATGTAAAAAACGAATTCCACTTTGTCCCTCTCGCAAATTTCAGTCCCGTCATAGTCAAGCTTCTGCAAAATGTTCTCGTTCACTTCCACGGTGACAAGCTCAGGCCGTATCTTCCACTTGAGCAAAAGATCAGACACCGTCGTACCGGCCTGGATCTGGCTCGGTTTCCCATTCAAGGTGATGTTGATCATGTGATCTGTATCTTTTCCTCGGTGATCTGCTCGTCGTGGATGCGAAAAGACCGAAGCTCCGGTTTTTCCATGTCGGACAACGAAACGATGAGATAGCTGACCTCCGGATAGAACGCAAGCCGCACGTCTTTCTGCGACGGCCTGGGTTCGCTGGCCACGTGCGAATGAAAAATGCCGCGCATCTCGATACCAAGCTCCCTCATTTGCTTGAAAACCTTGAGCTGTTCTTTCGGATCCATGAAATAACTGATGCTTGACCCATCCAGGTTTTTCATCGGGAAAAAATGGGAGATCCCCTCATTCCCGGCGAGTATCCCGCAGGCCTCGTTCGGAAAACCCGCCTTTGCATGGCGGATTATCTGTTCATAAATATCCTTAGAAATATGTATCATGTACCCAACGAAAAACGCAAAGCGAAAAGCGAGAAGCTATTGAGTCGCCTTTGGCGACTTTTATACAGGTCACGAAGTGACACAATAGTCTTTCGCTTTTCGCTTTTCACTTTTCGCCTTTCGTTCATATGTTGCCTCCGATGTTCTTGTCGAAAGGTGTGAGCAGACCGTCTTTTGAAATACGGTAATCCACGTCGAGCTCCGCCTTGGCCACTTTTTCGATCTCGTCTTTCAGAGAACTCATGATCTTGGCCTGTATCGTGAGCAGGTTGTGGTCCTGCTCGCGGCGCGGCCTCGGCAGCGGGATCGCGTACTCGTTCTTCACGGTGCCCGGTCTTGCCGTCATCTCGAACACGCGGTCTGACAAAAAGGTCGCCTCGCGCACGTTGTGCGTTACAAAGAGAATAGTCTTTTTCGTTTTTTCCCAGATCGCCTGCAGTTCTTCCTGCAGCATCTGCCGTGTCTGAGCGTCGAGTGCCGCGAATGGCTCGTCCATGAGAAGGATCTTTGGGTTGATGACAAGTGCCCGCGCGATCGCAGCACGCTGCTTCATGCCACCCGAGAGCTGATGCGGGTACGCGTTCACGAAACGCGCCAGGTGCACGGTCTTGATCGCCTCGAGCGCCCTCTCTTTTCTTTCTTTTTCCGCGACGCCCGCGATCTTTAGGCCGAATTCCACGTTGTCGAGCACATTGAGCCAGGGAAAAAGTGCGGCCTCCTGGAACACGAGCAGCACGTCGCGTGAAGGCCCTTCGACGACCTTGGAGTCGACGAACACCTGGCCGGTGTCCGGGAACTCAAGGCCCGCGATCAGCGAAATCAGCGTCGACTTGCCGCAGCCCGAGGGCCCGAGCACGCACACGAACTCGCCCTCTTCGATGTTGAAGTTCACGTCGTGCAACACCTGCACGCGCTGGCCTTTTTGCTTGAAACTTTTATGCACACGCTTGAAAACGATTCTCATTTTTTCTTTTTCTCATGAATGCCGCACTCTTTTTGTCCTGGATTCTCCCACCACCAGCGTCCGGCACGAATGTCTTCGCCTGACTTCACGGCTCTCGTGCACGACGCGCAGCCGATGGAACGATAGCCCAGGTCATGCAGGCCGTTATAAGGAACGTCGTTCTTTTTGATATAGTTCCACACGTCGTCCTCGCTCCAGTCCATGATAGGATTCAGTTTCACGAGACCGTTGGCGTCGTCATTCTCGATCTTGGCGCCATCGACGCGAGTCGCCGACTGGCTACGGCGAATCCCCGTCACCCACGCGTCCAGGCCTTTCAGCGCCCGCTGCAGCGGCTCGACTTTGCGTATCGCGCAGCATTCCTTTCGGTTCTCGACGGACTCGCGGAAAGAATAAAATCCTTTTTCACGCTCCAGAGCCTGCACTTTTTCAAGGCGTGGAAAATACGACTCAATAGTGACCTTGTATTTTTCTCGGATGCGCTCCATCACCTCGTAGGTTTCTTCGTTCAGACGGCCGGTGTCCAGCGTGAATATCTTCACGCGCGGGTCGAGCTTCACGAGAATGTCGATGAGCACCACGTCCTCAGCACCGAAAGACGAGGCGAGTGTGATCTTGGGACTGAATTTTTTCAGCGCCCACTGAAGCAAGGCGACCGCGGAGGCCTTGTCGAATTCTTCGTTCAGTTGGAGGCTCTCTTCGAGGGTTAGCATGTTAGATCGCGCTAAAATATTCGGCTTGTTTCAGGATGATGCCACCGCCCTGCACGTCCTGGTCGCTCACGAGCACGAAACGCCCGGTTTCGGGGATTTCGTCGAAAGTATCGAAAACCACTGGTTTTTTCGTCGCGATGATGATCTCGGCAACCTCGTTCTTGGCGACCTCATGCGCGTTCTTCGAGATCTCCTCCAGCGTGGAAGAGTTGATGACACGAATGATAGACTCGATGACGCATTCGGTTTCTTGCGTCGCGATCTTGAGCAGGTATTTGCCGCCTTTTTGAAGGTGCTTGGAACCCATCCAGAAAAGGTTCGCCGTGAAACGGTCAGACACTGTTGCTTTTTTGGACGGCAGACAGCCGATCTCCCCGCGTTCGACGAAGATCTGCTCTTCCATGGTGAAACCCACGGATTCTCCGGCCACGACCTTTTTGGGTGCGGCGGCATGCCATTTCTCGATGGTCTTTATCTTCGTGCTTTTTCCGGAAGGAAGGAAAACCACTTCGTCCCCGGGTTTTGCGGAGCCGGACTCGACGCGGCCGGCGATGATGCGCCGCTTGTCGAACTTGTACACGTCCTGCACCGGGAAGCGGAACGGAGCCTCGGCACGGCCGGACTGCGCCGAAAAGTTATCGAGCACCTCGAGGACGCTCTGGCCGTCGAACCAAGGCATATTTTTGGACTTCTCCGTCACGTTGTCGCCGTGATACGCGGAGATCGGGATAAAAACGCGAGCCTTCACGCCGATGGTATTCAAATATTTTGCATAGGCGTCGCGCGTTTTCGTGAACACCTCCTCGGAGTAGCCGACAAGGTCCATCTTGTTGACGACGACGGCGATCTGTTTGATCCCGAGAAGCGAAAGGATATAGGCATGGCGCTTCGACTGCTCCTGGATGCCCTCTTCGGCGTCGATCATGAGAAACGCGACATCCGCGGCCGAGGCACCCGAGATCATGTTTTTCAGGAATTCTTTGTGGCCCGGCGCGTCGATGATGACGTAACTTCTTTTTTTGGTCTTGAAGAACATCTGCGCCACGTCGATGGTGATGCCCTGATCGCGCTCCTCTTCGAGTCCGTCGAGAAGGAACGCAAATTCAAAACCCTTGCCCTGGTCTTCACAGACTTTTTTCACGTGCAACATCTTCGTGTCGGGGATGAACCCGGTGTCATGCAAGAGACGCCCCACGAGCGTGGATTTTCCGTGGTCGACGTGGCCGACCATCACGATCTTCACCATTTCCAGGCCGTCGAACTCGACGGGCAGCGTGTCGAGAGCTTCCATTACATGTACCCTTTCGACCGCAGACGCTGCATGGCGTAGGTATCCTCCTGATCCTGGGCGCGGCCGGCACGCTCGGAGGTTTTCATGGTCTTAAGCTCCGCGATGATCTCGTCGATGTTTGACGCCTTGGAGTCAATGGGAAAAGTGCAGGGCGCGCAACCAAGGCTGCGGTAACGCTTGCCGTTCTTAGCAAAATACAGGCTCACGACGGGAATGTTCTCGCGCTTGATGTACTCCCACACGTTCAGCTCCGTCCAGTGCAAGAGCGGATGGATGCGGATATGCGTGTTCTCGTCAAAATTGGTCTTGAACTGGTCCCAGAGCTCCGGCGGCTGGTCTTTGAAATCCCACTCGAAGTTTTTGTCACGCGGGGAAAAATAACGCTCTTTCGAGCGCGTGCTCTCCTCGTCGCGCCGAATACCGAGTATCAGGCCCTTATAGTCGTACTGTTCCATGATCTGCTGAAGACCCGTGGTTTTGAGAGCCGTGCAGCAGACGATGCGGGTTTTGGTGTAGTTCATGCCATCGGCAAGCGCCTGCTTGTTTTGGCCAACGATGAGATTGAGACCCCATTCCTTGGCGTAACGGTCGCGGAACTCGATCATTTCTGGCATCTTATAGCTTGTGTCGATGTGGACTAGCGGGACCGGGCAGTGGCCGTAAAAGGCTTTTCGGGTAAGCCACAAGAGCACGTTCGAGTCTTTGCCAATAGACCACAGCATGGCCAGTTTCTTGAACTTTTTCTGGGCCTCTCTCAGGATGAATATCGACTGATTTTCGAGTTTGTCTAGATGGTCCATATCTATATAAGCTAATTAGTTATATTAATGTACTGAAAAGCCTACCATATATGACTTATATTGTCAA
>CAZTBX010000010.1:0-6189 GCA_964612035.1 uncultured Planctomycetia bacterium | reverse complement strand
GCAAATTCTCACGGTTTGCCGTACACCATCACGCAGACGGGTACCGCTTTGGGCACGCTTCCTACGGGTGCTTGCACGGTGGTCCCGAACTATGCGGCTGCGGACAATGGGGGTCTAGCCAAACCTGCGACAGCGGTTGTGGGTGCAGCCGGATCTTGGGTCGGGACAAGGACCATTTACACCAGTGAAACAGGCACGGCTGCCATGAGGACTATCCAGGCGATCTATTCGATCACCGACGATACCGTGGCCGGAGCAACAGCCGCTGTTCCTATCAACCAGGCGGGCGGCACATACAGCGGCGGCACTGTCCAGATCACCGTTACGGCGTAACCTGTAAGATCAGGCCAAGCCACAACAAGGGGGACTAGGACATGAGGACGTTGCTTCCTTTGTCAATGGCCCTGGCGTTTACGGTGGGGGCGCTGCAGCCAGCCATGGCGGAATCGGGAACAAGCGACCCGTTCCCTATCACGGCGGAAGTCACCGCTACTCTCACTCTCTCAGTCACGCTCAAGAAAAACAACTCAGCGGGTGCCGTGGTCACGGCCATGGATTTTGGCCGTCTAGTCGATATCGGGACAGGCACGCTTCGCTCTTCACCTACCAGCACCACGGGCACAGGCGCCGTGGCCGCTTTCATCACCACCAATTCACATGGCACTCCTTACGTGGTCACCCAGGATGGCACAGCGCTCTCGAATGGGACGACCAATCTGCCTGCCGGGGCTTGCACAGTGGTCCCGACTTACTCTGCCGCTGACAACGGTGGAGCCAGTATGCCGGCCGGTGCCGTTGTTGGTACTGCCGGTTCATGGGTGGGTGCCCGAACTCTTTACACAAGCGAAACGGGATTGGCGGCGATGCGCACCATCACCGCTTATTACTCCGTCACCGACGATTCCACGGCCGGCGCCACGACGGGAGTTCCGCTCAATCAGCCGGGGGGAAGTTACGCCGGCACTGTCACGATCACGGCGACCGCATGAACATGAACCGATCTCTCATCTTTATCTTTTTTTTATTTTTAGCTGCTCCCATCCGCTTGGCAGAGGCCGCTTCGGCGACGCATGGCCCGATCAACGTGGGCGCGGACATCCCATCCGGTTTGACGCTGGAGCTGACTATCATTGATCAGCTGTCCGGCGCCGTCGTGCCTTCGCTGGATTTCGGGGACCTGATCCGCGTAGGCGACGAATTCCGCTCTTCCAAATTTTTCAAAGTGCTTCTCGAGGTCAACTCCGTCGGCGATCCGTTTGAATTGACGCAGAATGGAACGCCTCTGGCGCGTGCCGGCGGCAGCGAAACACTCCCTCCCGGCGCCTACATGGTTCAGCCAAGTTTTGTGCCCGCAGATAACAGCGGAGCGACACAGCCCTCCGGATCCTCTATCGGGACGGCTAGCAGTGCTGTTGGCAATAAGCTTCTCTTTAGTGACCCTTCGGGCACAGGGGGAGTGTTGACACTGGTGTACACACTGTCTGGAGATCCTAATACCGGTGCAACCGAGAAGATCTTTTTGAATCAAAAAAGTGGTTCTTATGCTGGCACCGTGCAGTTCACGCTCACGACGGCCTGAATTTTTTTTGCCACTATTAATCAAATATGCCTAAATATTGACAACATCGCTCTAGTTTGCTAAGATTTAGTGACTTTTCAGGCATAAAGCATGCCGAATTCAAGGAGGCGTAAGGCGTTGAAAAAATTGAAACAAGCATTCGTCATTTTGGTCTGTTGCGCGGCCGTGCTCGGATCGCTACCCGCCGAGGCGGCGACCATCCGTATCAGCACGCCAAAGATCGAGCTGGAGCTTGCGCCGGGCGAGACTTATTCGGGCGAGGTCGTGGCTGAAAATCCGACCGATGAAGAGGCCAAGGTCAAGCTCTACCTCGAAGACTGGGTGTATAAGCCGGGAGGCACCGGTGAAAAAACGTTCGGTCCGATAGCGACGACGCCTCTTTCCGCGAGCAAGTGGATCACTTTCAGTCCCGCCGAAGACATCATCAAGCCTTTTGGCCGGCTCACCGCGCGTTACACGATCACGGTCCCGAAGGACGCGCAGGGGGCGCATTTTTCGGTGCTGTTTTTCGAGACACTGCTTGGCGCGGTCACCGATGAAGAAGGCGTGAACGTGATGGTCGCGGGGCGCATCGGCGCCCTCTATTTCCTGCACGCGAAGGGCACCGTGAACCGCGACGGAAACATCAAGTCCGTGGACATTCGCGCGCCCAAGGGCAATAAGCCGATGGAGATCGTCACGACTTTCCAAAATACCGGTAATGTCGATGTCGCGATCGGCGGGAATTTCCTTCTCATGGACGCCGCCGGCAAGATCCAGGCCCGCGGGGACCTGAACAAGATCTACACTTTTCCAGGCAGCACCGCAAGCGGGACCACGCAGTGGATAGGCCGCTTACCCAAGGGCTCTTATCAAGCGCTACTGACCTATGATCTCGGAAAAGGGAAAAGCCTTGTTGAAGAGAAAGCGCTGTCTGTCGAGTGACTTGTCCCTCCAGGATCTTAAGGGGAAAGTAACCGGTTTAGCCCTCCTTCTTTTTCTATTTTTCACCGCAGGCTCTTCTTCCGCGGCCACCACTTTCTACACGCTCAATGAACAGTGGGAAAAAAGCAGCCTTTCCGGCAAGACCAAAGAACAGGCGCTTGATGAAAGCTTCAATCAGAGCCTCAACCGGCAATCGCTGAGCATCGTCGGCACCCCGCCGCCACCCGCCAAGCGCATGACGCTCGCGGGCATCGTACAGACAGGTAACACTGTCGAAATCGAGCAAAACCAGACACTTTTCGTAAAGGCCAATGCAGCCATCATTAAATTTCTAGCTACCGACGAAGGGATCGCGGTGCTCGAGACCGTGGACGCGGACACGCTGAGGATCGCCGGCACGGGCATCGGCAGTACTTTTATCCATATTTGGGACCCGCTCGGCCGCAGCACTTTTGAACTGCGCGTCGTCCAGCCGCGTTTCACTCCATCGAAGTCCCAGATCCAGATGGCCGAGGAGTTCGAGCGCTCGCGTTCTTTCAAGCTCGGCTATCAAAACAGCCGCAGCGCTTTCTACACCGGCGACAAGTTCAGGGACAGGGCCAGGACCAGTCTTGATTTCACGCAGAACTTCAGTGTGGGCGGCGACACGCCTTACGGCGAGCTCGGCGCGCATATGCAGACCCAGAAATCCGGCGGAAAAACACTTTTGACGGACACCCAGGTCAGCCTGAAAGACGGGCAGATCGGGAAATTCAAGGATTTCAACGTGGCCCTAGGAGACTCGCAGGTAAAACCCGACCTTATGGCGTTCCCCGGCGCGAGGATACGCGGGGTCGCGACCGAGCACTGGACCACGGACAAAAAAACGACCTGGAAAGGTTTTCACGGCCGCGAGGAATCGAGCGTCATCGGCACGCTCACGCCTGGTGTGGTTTCCAAGCGCACGCTGAATTCCTATCTTTCCGGAGGCGTGGTCGAGACACAGCCAAGCGATACGGCCAAGTACCGCCTCGGGTATTTCCAGGGATCCGGAAAGTCACGCGTCGATGAGTTGAACCGCCGCGGCCTCGGGGGAGCGGCCGAAGTGGCGCTGGGTCCGAGGACGACGATGAATCCTGAGATCGACTTCGACAACGAGCACTTCGCTCAGAAATATGCCTTCACGACCCGATTCGACCGCCTGCGTGTGCGAAGCGAGGCGCGCGACATCAGCAAGAAATTTTTCACGCTCGTCGGGCCTCCCTCAAGGCAGGGCGAGCTCGGCTATGTTCTCGATATCAGCGCCGACCCGACGGATAAAATATCATTTTCGGGAACTTTCGACATTTTCCGCGACCGCCTGATCCCCAATCCCGACAGGCCGGACACCTGGAATTTTCACAAGGACATGCTGCTCACCTTCATCCCGAAGGACAACGCGAGCCTCGTGTTCAACTACCAGGATTTCGATGACACGGGCCGTGTCGGTCCGAACAAGCTCAAATCCGGCGGAGTCCAATACAACGAAAAGACAGAGCTTTTCGGGCATCGCCTCACCTACTTTGCCCGTTATCAAAACCGTGGCAACCGGGTACTCAACAATTCGACTTCCAATTACGTGCAAAACCAGGTCATTGCCGGTATTTACACGCAAATTTTTTGGGGCATCAATTTTTCGGTGCAGCAGGAATGGAACGCTCTTGAAGAACCCAATATCAGCCGCTACACGCATCCGTACGCGTTCACCTACACCTTCGATTACTCGCATCAGCTTTGGAACACGCCGTTTTTCATGGACGCGCGTCTCCGCCTTCGTGATGAGGAAGCCACTGAATCTCCCAACAGCTTCATGTCCGGCGAGGACACCACGGAGATCTCGGGGGGCCTGTACTACCGTGAGTTCGATAACATGGAGCTGTTCCTCACGGGAAGTTTTTCCAATTATGTTCCCGAGAGCCTGAACGTACTGGCCCCGCGTGTGGAGGCGCAGTTCCTGACGGGCATGAGGTACATTTTCGACACGAACTACCGCTGGAGCGCCATCGGCACTTTCGAAGGCTATGTGTTCAAGGATAAGAACGGCAATTCAGTGAAAGAGGAGGACGAGTCCGGCATCGAAGGCATGCCCGTGAGCGCCGGGCCCGGTCATGAGGCGGTCACTGACACCGAGGGACACTATGTCCTAAAATCCGTGTCCGGCAAAAAGGCCGCGCTCATCATCGACAGCGCGAAGATCCCATACGGTTATGCCCCGACGAGTTCCACGCGGCAGGAGTTCCCCATTATCCAGGGAAAGACCCAGCGCGTGGATTTCGGCCTCACACCGCGTTCCGATATCACGGGTATCGTGTTCAATGACCTGAACGGCGACGGCCGTTACGACGCGGCTGCCGATGTGGGGGTCCGAAAAGTGAAGGTGCTGCTCGAGGACGGGCAAGGTGCCAGGTCCAATGGTATCGGCGTGTACACTTTTTCCGGCGTCACGGCGGGGGAGCATACGGCGTCGCTGGTGCTCTCCACGGTGCCCGACGGATACCTGCCGATGGATGTCCCGAAAAAAACTTTCGCCGTCTATGAAGGGATCCGTTTCGAGCAGAATTTCCCGCTGCGCGCCGCGCGTGTCGTGAACGGCCGGGTGTTCCACGACGCGAACGCCAATGGCTATTTCGATGAAGGGGAGATGCCCGAGGCGGGCGTGACCGTGAAGATCGGTCCGCTTTCCGTGACCACCGACCAGGACGGCTGGTATCTTTTCGACGAAGTGAACAAAGGTGTTTACGAACTGACCGTGGATGCTATGACGATCCCTGCGGGATTAAAGAACGCGATGGAGAAGACAGTACTTAATCTCCCGGCGGATCCGATCACTATCGCCGGAAAAGATATCCCATTGACGGGCGAAGCTTCGGGGTCTGACCCCATAGGTTATAAAGAAGAAACGGTGTAGGTCAGAAGGCCGCTGTAATCACCGGGCGCCTGTGATTCAGGCACCGTGAGGATGTATTGGGCCGAGATCGTGTCGCCGTTGCCCAAGGCATCCGAAGTGTAGATGACCTGCGATGACGATGAAACAGGCGTGAGCTCCGTGACAGGCGAGCCGCTTTTCGATTCGGTCTTGAACCGCAGGTTCTGCGAGCTGATCGTTTCTCCCTCCGCGTTGGACAGGTCGCTTCCGATGGCTTGAGTGACCTGGTAGCGCTCTCCGCTGTTGGATTTCACCTCGATGAGGATAGAAATGGGACCCGCTTCTACGGTTTCAAGCGCGGACGGCAGGATGTTCCCGAATTTCAATTCGGACTGGCCTTGCTGGGAAATGCTCAGCTCAAGAAGGGGAGAGATCTGGGCTTTGGAATCAGTGGTGATGATGCGCGTCTCCGCCTGGCCGGTCGCGGCAAGAAACAAACAAAAAATGGTAAGCACAAAAAATTTTCGCTTCATCGCCGAAGCATAGCACAAGGTTTACATTATTTCAATAGAGCCGGCGGAGCCTAGCTCTCCAGCGAACGGGTCCTGCCGTCGGACAGCCCCATCGGTGCTCGCTAGCAATTCCCGAGCAGACCAACACATTCGTCTGCTCGGCACTAGCTCCGCGCCGATGGGGCGCCCCGATCCGCCGTCACCCGTTCGCTAGATAGTAATTGAGCCAGCGGGTGGCTCGCGTTGTTCGAGAGCGACGTTGACGAGGCGAGCGCCACGGAACACTGGTT
>CAZTBX010000009.1:0-22223 GCA_964612035.1 uncultured Planctomycetia bacterium | reverse complement strand
TTCGCCTACGAATTTACGCTCAAACAACACGGCACCCAGATGTACCACTCCCACGGGGATGAGATGGTCCAGATCGGAATGGGGGCGATGGGGTTTTTCATCATCCATCCCAAGAATCGGAGTCCTAAAATCGACAGAGATTACGCGATCTTCCTGAACGAATGGTTCGTGGAGCCGGGCAGTTCCCGTCCGGATCCCAACGTCATGACAGACTTCAATCTCATTACGTTTAGTAGGCGGGCGTTTCCAGGCACAGCCCCTCGTTTGGCCCGGCCCGGCGAGAGGGTTCGTGTTCGCCTTGGACATGTGGGGCAGGATTTTCATGCCATACACATGCATGGCCACACGTTTGAAACGGTCGCTACCGATGGGGGAGACATTCCTGAATCCGCCCAGTGGCCTGAAACGACAGTCGCGATCGGGCCGGGTCAAACCCGCGATTATGAATTTATCGCAATCCCTGGAGACTGGGCGCTTCATTGCCATCTTCGGCATCACCCCATGAACGCAATGGGGCATGATGTACCGAATCTCATTGGCGTAAGCCAGAAAGGGATCGAGGAAAAGATCTCAAAAGAACTGCCGGGTTATATGGCGATGGGTGAAAAGGGTATGCATGAGCATCTCGCACACTCCAAGCACATGAAAGGCCCCGAAAATACGCTACCCATGATGGGAGGGGACGGACCTTTTGGTCCCATCGGAATGGGTGGCATGTTCACGATGCTTAAAGTCCACGAAGACATCCCGAATTTTAAAACGGCTGAGGAATACACAAAACAAGTGAAGCTCCCCGGCGATTTTGGATGGTACAACAATCCACCTGGGACTGTGGCTAATATTGCTCCGGGTTATGAAAATCAATTGATCAAGGAAGGGACGGTTTACACCTGCCCGATGCATCCGGAAGTACGACAGGATAAACCAGGATCGTGTCCGAAGTGCGGGATGACGTTGCAGGAGCATCACCATGAAGGGTAAACGAACGAAAAGGAGTCAAAAAATGAAACGAATGTATATTTTATTGTTCGCTATGGCAGTTGCTTTCCAAACTGGCTCGTTATTTGCAAATGAAGGACATGACCACGATAAAGCGGCGGAGCAGGGCACATTGGATGAAACCACAAAAACAAAGGAGTACGTCTGCCCTATGCACCCGGATGTTCAAAGTGATAAGCCTGGCCAGTGTCCTAAGTGCGGGATGACCTTAAAAGAGGCTGCTCATGAAGAGATGTCTGGCGAAGATTCTCATGAGGGGCACAACCACGAGCATCATCAATAATTAAGGGAGGGAGTATGTCCGACTTACTTGTAAACGTGAAGTGGGGACTGGAAGGAGTGAAAGAGCTTGTAAATCTTCACCCGCTTTTTACCCATTTTCCAATCGCGCTTCTTCTTTCATCTACGGCATTTTATCTGTTGGGCCTCATCTTCAAAAAGGAGCATTTTCTAAAAACTGGCCAGTGGACGCTTTATTTTGGAACGTTGGGAGCGGCCACTGCTGTCTGGACTGGCCTTCAAGCGGCCGGTGCCGTGGCACATGATGAAACAACCCATGCGATAATGATGGCGCATCAGTACTTGGGGATTACCGTGCTTGTGTTGAGTGCCTTTTTAAGCCTGTGGCTTCTCGTTTCAAAATCGAGCTTGCCAAAAACGAAGCCCGTATTTATAGGAGGATTATTCTTGATGATGGCCCTTCTCCTTCAACAGGTTGATTTTGGGGGGAGGCTTGTTTTTTTCCATGGTGTTGGAATGGGACGGAAAAGCTTCATGTCGAAAACAATCGAACATCATGATCACAGCGAACATCAACACTAGGACGAAAGCTGCATTTTTTCGGATTGACACGGCCCTTTAGGCCGAGTATACTCCTTCCAACGATTAACCACTGACCTTTTAAACGGGTCCTTGAGAGACCCAAAAAGGAGATAAATGAGTACTGCCCAACCGAAATACCCACTGCGATCGCGGTGGGATTTTTAATGTCCAAATTGATCCTAGATGCTGCGTCCATCGACAGGGCCGTGACGCGCATGGCGCATGAGATCCTCGAAAAGAGCAAGGGTGTCCAGGACCTGGTCCTCATCGGCATCCAGACGCGGGGTGTCGTGCTTGCCAGCCGCCTGAACGAAGCGTTGAAGTCCATCGCCGGCCAAAGCGTGCCGATAGGCATTCTCGACATCAATTTGTACCGTGACGACCTCACGAAAGTCTCCGAACAACCCATCATCCGGCGCACCGAGATCAATTTCGGTCTCGACGACAAGAACGCCGTGCTTGTGGACGACGTGCTTTATACGGGCCGCACGATCCGCTGTGCCCTGGATGCGCTCATCGACTTTGGCCGACCTAAAAGGATACAGCTGGCTGTGCTCGTCGACCGCGGGCACAGGGAGCTGCCTATCCGGGCAGACTTTGTCGGAAAAAACATCCCGACCAGCGAAGAAGAAGTGGTGCATGTGCGCTTCAAGGAAACCGACGAGGCCAATGAAGTGGTGGTGACCGGATGAGCGCGCCCGAGATCCGCTGGACACGAAAAGACCTTTTGTCCCTCGAAGAGTTGAGCCGGGAAGAGATAGAACTCATCCTGAAAACGGCCGAATCCTTCAAAGAAGTCTCGTCACGCCAGGTGAAAAAAGTGCCGGCCCTGCGCGGCAAGACCATCGCGAACCTGTTCTTCGAGCCGTCCACGAGAACGCGCACGAGTTTTGAGCTTGCAGCCAAGCGCCTCTCGGCCGACATCGTGAATTTTTCCTCTTCGGACTCGAGCACTTCCAAAGGGGAAAGCCTGCGCGACACGGCGCGCAACATCGAGGCCATGCAGGTGGACACCATCGTGATGCGCCACCCGTCCTCGGGTTCGGCCGAATATCTCGCGCGTTCCGTGAAAGCGGGCGTCATCAACGCCGGCGACGGGATCCACGAACACCCCACGCAGGGACTGCTGGACCTTTTCACCATCCTGGAGCGCAAGAAGTCCCTGAAAGGGATAAAGGTCTGCCTGATCGGCGACATTCTACACTCGCGCGTGGCGCGTTCGAACATCTGGGGACTCAATAAAATGGGTGCGAAGGTGACGGTCTGCGGGCCGCCGACGCTGATCCCGACGGACATCGAAAAATTGGGAGTCGAGGTGTGTTATGACCTCGATAAAGTGATAGGGGAGCAGGACGTACTGAACATCTTGCGCATACAGCTTGAACGGCAGAAAGGCGCTTTTTTCCCTTCACTCCGTGAGTACGCGGCGGAATACGGCGTATCCAAGGAGCGCATCCAAAAGGCCAAGCCTGACGTGCTCATCATGCACCCGGGCCCCGTCAATCGCGGCGTGGAGCTCGCCTCCGAAGTTGCCGATGGCGCTAATTCGGTGATCCTCGACCAGGTGACGAACGGGGTCGCGGTGCGCATGGCGGTGTTGTTCCACACGACGCTGGTGCCACAACAGGGGGAAAAGTGAAAACGCTGATCAAAAACGGCCATGTGGTAGACCCGAAAAACGGCATTGATGGCGTCATGGATATTCTTATCGACGGCACGACTATCGATAAAGTCGCCAAAAAGATAGAGGCCCCTGAGAAAGCGGAGGTCATGGACGCGTCCGGTAAGGTCGTGTGTCCAGGCCTCATCGACATGCACGTGCACTTGAGACAACCGGGACATGAATACAAGGAGACTGTCGAGACAGGCCTCCGCGCGGCCGTGAAAGGCGGTTTCACGGGGGTTTGCCCCATGCCCAACACGAATCCTATCGCGGACAGCCGCTCGGACATGGAATTTTTATTGGGAGAAGCCCGGCGGCTTTCTCTCATCCACGTGTGGCCGGTGGGCGCTGTCACGCTGCGCCAAGAGGGGAAAGAGCTGACAGAGTTCGGCGAGCTCAAAAAAGGAGGTGCGGTCGCGCTATCCGACGATGGGCAGCCTATCAGTGACTCGAATATCCTGCGCCGGGCACTCGAGTACTCAAAAAAATTCGATCTCGTCATACTCGTGCACTGCCAAGATGAGGGGCTTTTCTGCCAGGGCTGCATGAATGAAGGTTTCATTTCGACGAAGCTCGGCATTCCGGGCATTCCGCGCGAGGCCGAGAGCGTGGAAGTGGCACGCGACATTCAGCTGGCGGATCTCACCGGAGGCCGCCTACATTTTTGCCACATCTCGAGTAAAAGATCGCTGGACCTCATCCGCGAGGCAAAGGCGCGCGGCTCGAAGGTGACGGCCGAGACCTGTCCGCATTATTTTCATCTCACCGATGAAGCGGTGATGCGTTACAACACGAACGCCAAGATGAACCCGCCGCTTCGGACGGCGGAGGATGTCGAAGCGATCAAACGCTCGCTGAAAGAAAATACGCTGGACGTGATCTCCACCGATCACGCGCCGCATTCGGAGAACGAAAAAGAGGCGGAGTTCGACAAGGCACCTTTCGGCATCATCGGCCTTGAAACGTCTCTGGCACTGTCGCTCAGGCTTGTGGAAGAAAAAGTGCTGAGCCTTAGTGACCTCGTACGCAAGATGTCGCTTGAGCCTACCAGGATCCTGCACCTGAAAGGTGGGCATCTCTCGCCGGGGGCGCCGGCGGACATCACGGTGTTCGACTCCAAAAAAGAATGGGTGGTGGATAAGGACAAATTCGAGTCCAAATCGAAAAATTCGCCTTTCATCGGGTGGAAAATGAAGGGTCTTGCAACAGACGTGTTTTGCGGCGGAAGACGCGTACTCGAAAACGGCGTCATCCGAAACGGAAAAAAATGAGAAAAGAAGCGGTGCTGGCGCTTGAGGACGGCTTCGTCCTGCGCGGATGTTCTTTCGGCGCGGAAGGAGAGGCGACCGGCGAGGTTGTGTTCAATACGAGCATGATGGGGTATCAGGAGATACTCACAGACCCCTCGTACAAAGGTCAGATGGTGTGCATGACGTACCCTTTGATCGGCAATTACGGCGTGAACTCTGAGGATGTCGAGTCACGAAGGCCTTTTGTCGAGGCGTTCATCGTGAAAGAGGCGAGCCGCGTGTACTCCAATTGGCGCGCCAACGAGGACCTGGGCGAGTATCTCAAAAAAAATGGTGTCGTTGGCATCGAGGGCGTGGACACGCGCGCGCTGACCAAGCACCTCCGTGAGCATGGCGCGAAAAAAGGTGTGGTCTCGACGAAGACCCTCGACGAAAAAAGCCTAGTGAAAAAGGCCGCCGCGTCTCCAGGGCTTGTCGGCCGCGACCTTATAAAAGAAGTCACCTGCGACAAGGCCTATGACTGGAACGAGAAGGGCGATCTGCGCGTCGTGGCCATCGATTCGGGGATCAAACTCAATATCCTGCGCAATCTCGCGGCGCGCGGCTGCCGTGTGCGCGTCGTACCCGCGACGGCCGAAAAGGACGAAATACTCGCTTTCAAACCTCATGGCCTTTTTCTCTCGAACGGGCCAGGGGACCCCGAGATGCTTCCTTATATAGTGGACACCGTGAAAGGACTTCTAGAGGAGCTGCCCATTTTCGGGATATGCCTCGGGCATCAGATACTCGGCCAGGCCTTCGGCGGCAAGACTTTCAAGATGAAATTCGGCCATCACGGCGGCAATCAGCCGGTGATCGACCTGGTTTCAAGGCGGGTGAACATCACGGCGCAAAATCACGGCTTCGCCGTGGACGTGGACAGCATCGCCGACAAGGGCGTGGAGCTGACGCACATCAATTTGAACGACAACACCTGCGAGGGCATGCGGCACAAAAAACTGCCGGTGTTTTCCGTGCAATACCACCCAGAGGCCGCGCCGGGACCGCATGACGCGACGCACCATTTCGATCATTTTATTGAATTGATGAGAAAGAACAAAGGTTAATGTTCAGAAAACAGATGACAGAAGACAGAAAAAGAAAATATTATGTTCTCTGCCTTCTATCCTCTATCCTCTGTCCTCTGTCCTCTGTTCTCTGAAAATGCCAAAACGCACTGACATAAAAAAGATCCTCATCATCGGTTCAGGTCCGATCGTCATCGGCCAGGCCTGCGAGTTCGATTATTCGGGCACTCAGGCCTGCAAGGCACTACGCGAGGACGGCTACGAGGTCGTGCTCATCAATTCAAACCCCGCGACCATCATGACCGATCCGCAGACCGCCGATAGGACTTACATCGAGCCCATCACCGTCGAGTTCCTTGAAAAGATCATTGAGATCGAGAAACCCGACGCCGTACTTCCCACGCTCGGAGGTCAGACTGGACTGAACATCGCCGTGAAGGCCGCCGAGGCCGGCATTTTCGAAAAATACGGCGTGCAGATGATCGGTGTCAATCTCGCATCCATCAAAAAAGCCGAAAACCGGGAGCTTTTCAAAGAGGCCATGCAGAAGATCGGCCTCGATCTACCGGTGTCAGGCATGGCGCATTCCATGGAAGACGCCCTGAAAGTGGTGGAGCGGGTGAAACTGCCTGTCGTGATCCGGCCGAGCTTCACGCTCGGAGGCACCGGCGGTGGTATCGCGCGCACGATGGAGGATCTCAAAAGGATCTGTACGCTTGGCCTTCAGCTTTCCATGACGCATGAGATCCTCATCGAGGAATCCATCGAGGGCTGGAAAGAATTCGAGCTAGAGGTGATGCGTGACAGAAAAGATAACGTCGTCATCATCTGCTCCATCGAGAATTTCGATCCGATGGGCGTGCACACGGGTGACTCGATCACGGTAGCCCCGGCGCAGACGCTCACAGACCGTGAGTATCAGATCATGCGGGACTCGGCCATCGCCTGCATCCGCGAGATAGGCGTCGAGACCGGCGGGTCCAACATCCAGTTCGCCCTCGACCCGAAAACGGGACGGCAGGTCGTGATCGAGATGAATCCTCGCGTGTCACGCTCTTCCGCCCTTGCTTCCAAGGCCACTGGTTTTCCCATCGCGAAGATCGCGGCGAAGCTTGCCGTCGGCTACACGCTGGATGAGATCCCGAACGACATCACGAAAAAAACCCCGGCGAGTTTCGAGCCGACCATCGATTACTGTGTGGTGAAGATCCCGCGTTTTGCGTTCGAGAAATTCCCAGCGGCTGACACGACGCTCACCACGCAGATGAAATCCGTGGGTGAGGTGATGGCCATCGGTCGCACCTTCAAAGAAGCGCTGCAAAAGGGCCTGCGTGGTCTCGAGATAAAGGCCTTCGGTTTCGAGTCGAAAAAGGCTACGGGAGACCTCACGGATCACCTGGTGCGCCCGAACGCCGAGCGTATTTTTTATCTGAAACGCGCCATCGAAGAAGGGATGAGCGTCGAAAAAATGTACGCCATGACGAACATCGATCCCTGGTTCCTAGAAAATCTAGTCCAGATCGTGGAATTTGAGAAGGAACTGAAAGAGGCAAGCCGCCTGAAAAAAGAAGTGAGTGCCGCTCTGCTTTTGAAGGCCAAACAGCTTGGATTTTCCGATGTGCAGCTCGGCGAGATATTCCACAAAAAAGAATCTGACATCCGCCATATCCGGAAACACCTGGACCTTTTACCCACCTACAAACTTGTCGATACCTGTGCCGGGGAATTCGAGGCTTTCACTCCCTATTATTATTCGACCTACGAACACGAGGATGAGGTGAAGGTCACGAAGAACCGGAAGATCATGATCCTAGGTGGTGGTCCCAACCGCATCGGCCAAGGCATCGAGTTCGATTACTGCTGTTGCCACGCCTCGTTCGCCTTGAAAGAGATCGGTTTCGAAACCATCATGGTGAACTGCAACCCCGAAACCGTTTCCACGGATTACGACACCTCCGACCGCTTGTATTTCGAACCTGTGACGCTCGAAGACGTGCTCAACATCGTCGACAAGGAAAAACCCGAAGGGGTCATCGTGCAGTTCGGCGGTCAGACCCCACTGAATCTGGCACTTTCCCTGAAGCACGAGGGCGTCCCCATCATCGGGACAAGCCCAGAGGCCATCGACAGAGCCGAGGACAGGAAGAAATTCAAGGAAGTGCTGGACAAGCTCGGCCTGCGCCAGCCGGCCAATGGCACGGCCGTCACCGCCGAGGAGGCAAAAAAAGTGGCAAAGAGGATTGGCTACCCCGTGCTCGTAAGGCCCTCTTATGTGCTCGGCGGTCGTTCCATGGAGATTGTTTACAATGAAGCGGCCCTTGAAAATTACATGGCGCGCATCACGGATGTCACGCCCGATAGACCCATCCTCGTTGACCAGTTTCTCGAAGGCGCCAAGGAAGTGGATGTCGATATGATCTCCGACATGGAAACCTTCGTCGTAGCCGGCGTCATGGAGCACGTGGAACAGGCAGGCATCCACTCGGGCGACAGCGCCTGCTCGCTACCGCCGTTTTCCCTGGAGCCCGAGGTCATCGAAGACATCAAAAAAGAGACCAAGGCCATCGCCGAAGAGTTGGGTGTCGTGGGTCTCATGAACGTGCAGTTCGCCGTGAAAAACAAGATCGTGTATGTACTTGAAGTGAACCCGCGTGCCTCGCGCACTATTCCTTTTGTCTCAAAGGCCATCGGCGTGCCGCTGGCGAAACTCGCCGCGAAAGTGATGGCCGGAAAGAAATTGAAAGAGCTCGGCTTCACTGAAGAAATCGTCCCGCCTTATACATCGGTGAAAGAAGTGGTGCTGCCTTTCGCGCGCTTCCGCGGCGTGGACATCCTGCTCGGACCGGAGATGAAATCAACGGGCGAGGTGATGGGCATGGATGATGATTTCGGCATCGCGTTCGCGAAGTCTCAGATCGCGGCCGGCACATCCCTGCCGGAGAAAGGCACGATATTCCTCAGCGTGAAAGACCGCGACAAAGAAGCGCTGATCCCCATCGCGCAGGCCCTTTCGAAGATGCAGTACGACCTCGTCGCCACCGAAGGCACCGCACTCATCCTTAAACAAAACAACATCGAGGTCCGCTCGCTTAAAAAGATCAGCGAGGGAAGCCCGAACGTTACGGATCTCATCGACGGATCCGCGCTCGACCTTGTCATCAACACCCCCAGCGGTGAGAAACCCAGGCAGGACGAGATCGTGATCCGATCCCTAGCCGTCTCACGCGGCATTCCTTGCATCACGACCATCGAAGGCGCACGCGCTTCCCTGGAAGGCCTGCGTGTCCTGAAAAGCAAAAAAAAGCTGAAGGCCTGCTCGCTTCAGAGCTATCACGAAAAGATCGTGAAAGCGGCTGCCAAAAAGAAAAAAGACGAAGCCAAGGTGTTGAGGTAAGGAACCCCATGCACACGGAAGTCTGCCGAACACTGGAAAATAAAAAAGTGGCGCCAGGGCACTTCGTGTTGACACTTTCTTCTTCTAAGATCGCGCCCGCCGCAAAACCAGGAAAATTCGTGCAGATACTCTGCTCCGATTCCTATGAACCATTCTTACCGCGGCCATTCAGTTTTCTCGAGGCGTCGGCCAAGCGGTTTTCCATTCTGTATCAGGTGGTCGGCAAAGGCACAGCCCTTCTCGAACAGTTGAAAAAAGGTGAGGAGATACGCGTGCTCGGGCCGCTCGGCACCGGTTTTTCGGAGAAAACCCAAGGCCCTGCGGTGCTAGTCGGAGGAGGCGTGGGCATCCCGCCGCTGTATCACTTGGCACAAGCACTTCTCCGTTCCAAAAAAGCGAAAGACATTGTTGTCCTCTTAGGTGCGCGGCACAAGACGCTTCTTCTCTGCGGAAAAGATTTCCGAAAACTCGGCGTGGACTTGCGCGTAGCCACCGACGATGGCTCCAAAGGCAAAAAGGGATTCGTGACAGACCTCTTAAAAAACTATTTGAACACTGCGCCAAAGCGGCCTAAGCTCTTTGCCTGCGGGCCTACGCCGATGCTGAAGGCCGTGTCCAAGATCTCCGTGGACAGTGCTGTGCCGTCGGAAATTTCGGTCGAGGTGCCCATGGCCTGTGGTTTTGGGGCATGCCTGGGTTGTGCTATTAAGATAAAGGATCAGAAGACAGAGGACAGAGGACAGAAGGCGGAAGGATATCGTTTCGCCATCGCCTGCTGTGAAGGGCCGGTATTTGACGGCCAAAAGATCCTCTGGAGCTGAAAAACGTGGCTAAGACTAATCTCGAAACGCGGATCGGAAAGCTGAAGCTGAAAAACCCCGTGCTCGTGGCCTCCGGCACTTTCGGCCATGCCCGGGAGTTTGAACCGTTTTTTGATCTCAGGAAGCTCGGTGGCATCGTCACGAAGACGATCACGCTGAAGCCGCGCCTCGGCAATGCGCCCACGCGCATCGTCGAAACGCCGGCGGGGATGTTGAACGCCATCGGGCTCCAGAATCCGGGTGCCGAAAAATTCGTGAGCGACAAACTACCGTATCTCTTGAAGCTAAAAATCCCCATCCTCGTCAGCATCATGGGTTACAGCGTCGAAGAATTTTCAGAGGTCTTGCGCGTCCTGGAGCGTGCGCCGGGCATCGACGGCTATGAGCTGAATCTCTCATGCCCCAACGTGTCTTACGGCGCCTCGGCGAAGGACTGCAAGATGTTCGCCCATGACGAGGGCATGATCCGCGAAGTCGTGTCGGCCATGCGGCGCTTGACTCAAAAAACGCTTATTGCGAAACTGGGACCCGACGTCTCGGACATCACTCGCATGGCCGTCGCCGCCGAAACGGCCGGGGCCGATGCGGTGTCGCTCATCAACACCTTTGTCGCCATGGCCATCGACGTCAAAACGCGCCGTCCGGTACTTGCCAATAAGACCGGCGGTCTGTCCGGCCCCTGCGTGCGTCCCATCGCCGTTCGTATGGTGTGGGAGATCCGCAAAAAAACGAAGGTCCCGATACTCGGCATGGGTGGCATCATGAACGCACACGACGCGCTCGAATTCCTCATCGCGGGCGCGGACGCTGTGCAGGTGGGCACGGCCAATTTTCTGAACCCGCGTGCGAGCATGGACATCTTGAAGGGGATCGAAGACTTCATGAAAAAAGAAAAGATAGGTCGCATCACCGACCTCGTCGGTTCCGTGAGGGAGTGACTTTGGCCGCCCAGAATGATAGACTGATCGTCGCACTGGATTTTTCCGATCTGAAGCAAGCGGAAAACATGGTCCGCAGCCTTTCTCCGGTGGTCCGCACGTTCAAAGTGGGAAAAGAGCTTTTCACCTCAGCGGGTCCGGAAGCCATTCGCATGATCCATTCGCAGCGCGGCCGCGTGTTCCTTGACTTGAAGTTCCACGACATCCCGAACACCATCGGCGCGGCCTGCGAGGTCGCGGCGCGGCTTGGTGTCTTCATGATGAACGTACATATCCTGGGCGGAAAGAACATGCTTTTCAACGCCGTGCAGGCCGTTCATAAAGTGGCCGAGGAGAAAAAAATCCCGGCATCCAAACTGCTCGGTGTGACCGTGCTCACGAGCATGACCGAGCGTGACCTCGAGGAAGTGGGCATCCGTAAAAAAATGGAGGCCGAGGTGAGGCAGCTGGCGCTTCTGGCGCACGATTGCGGGTTGGACGGCGTCGTCGCCTCGGGGCATGAGATCCAGCTTTTGAGAAAAGTGCTTCCAAAAGAATTTTTGATCGTCACGCCCGGCGTGCGTCCCGTGTGGGCCGCCCAGGGCGACCAGAAAAGGATCACGACGCCGAAAGAAGCGGTGCGCCTCGGCGCGGATTTCATCGTGGTCGGAAGGCCGATCACTCAGCACCGAAACCCTGCCGAAGCGGCGGAGAAGATACTGGAAGAAATATGATCCCACCAAAGGAGAGCCCCGTGAACGAACCTCAGAACAACAACCTGTCCGAGCAACTGAAGAAAATAGAAACACACCTGCAGTTCCTCGAAAAAAAACTCGACACGCTTCTCGAACAGTCGAAAAACAGCCGGCCGCAGTTCAGCAGGCCGTTTCGTCCCAGTCATGGGGGACACAGGAGTCATGGAAATGGCTATGCCGGTCAGGGTGGTCAAGGCGGCCAGGGACGCTACGAAGCGCCTCGTCCTGCGCGTCCGGCCTACGGAAAGAATTTCCAGAAAAAGTATCCGCCCCAAAACCGGCCCCAGTAACATCGACAAGAACCACTTCAAATTCCTGAAGGAACTCGTCCGCTTAGAAGAGGACGAGGAAAACGAGTCGATCCGCAAGGAGTTCCTCGAGCTTTCTCCCAAGGAACGCGAGCTGCGCGGCAAGGCACTGCTGAATATGAGAGTACGCGAGCGACATTTCAGCCCTGCCGAACATGAACTGGCGACTTTCACCCGCGTCGATCAAAGGCCACTCCCGCTTTTTTCGCTCGAGATCGGTGACATCGTGAACGTGATCTCGTCAGACGACCCAAAACACGATTATGCCTACGGCACCGTGTACGAAAAGGACGCCGAAAGCCTCACAGTCGCTTTCAACCAATCTCCCCCCGAATGGCTGGTCGAAGACTCACTGTGTGAGTTGCACCGCTCCGTGAATCGCGTGACCTACAAGCGCATGCTGGAGGCGCTGGACGCGGTGTTCGAGACGCAAAACACGCGCCTGGCGCATTTTCGCGACATTTCCCTGAGTGAAAAAAAAGCCGAGTCGGTGCCTTTGGAGGCGGGCTCCATTCGTTGGCTGGATACCGGTCTGAACGACTCGCAGAAAAAAGCCGTTCTGAAAGCCCTCGCGGCGCGGGATGTGGCACTCGTGCACGGCCCTCCGGGTACGGGGAAAACGACGGCACTCATCGAGATCATCCGTCAAAGTCTTTTGAAAAAACAGTCGATATTCGTCACGGCCCCTAGCAACACCGCCTGCGACAATCTTCTCGAGCGTCTCGTCGAAAAAAATATCGTGGCACTACGCCTCGGACATCCGGCGCGCATCAGCGCCATCCTGCGCGAGCACACGATGGATTTTAGGGTGGCGCTTCACCCGCTGGCCCGTTCGATCAGTGAAGCGCGGGCCGAGCTCGGACGGCTGTTCAAAAAGGAAGAGCGTTATAAGGACCGGCGTAGTCCCGGCCGTGAGGCCGAACGGGACGTACGGAGGGAGATCTCTTTTCTCAAACAGGAGGTACGAAATCTCCGCAAAGAGATATTCGAGCTCGTGATGAAAGAAACAGACGTCTTTGTCGGCACGCCGGCTAGCATTCAGGACAAGTCGATCCGTGATAAATTTTTCGACCTCGTCGTCATCGATGAAGCCACACAGGCGACAGAACCGATCACCTGGATCCCGATCACGGTCGCCAAAAAGGTAGTGATGGCCGGGGACCATTTTCAGCTGCCGCCGACCGTTCGCTCGAAAAAAGCGGAGGAAAAAGGGCTCGGGGTCACCTTGTTCGAGCGCTATCATGCCATCCTGGAGGACGGCTCCAAGGCGCTTTTGGACAGGCAATACCGCATGAACGAAAAGATCATGGGTTTTTCATCGAAGCAGTTCTATGAAAACCGTCTCATCGCCGACGAATCGGTGAGATCTCAGACGCTGGCCGGTCTTCGCGGCGTCACGCGTTCTGAGGACACCGAATCGCCGCTTCTTTTCATCGACACGGCGGGCAAGGATTTCGAGGAAAAGCTCGAAGAGGGGAGCGAGAGCCGCTACAATCCCGAAGAGGCGGAACTGGTGCTCACTGAGCTCAAAAAACTGCTGGATCTCGGCGTCCCACCCGCCGAAATAGCCGTCATCAGCCCTTACAGCGCGCAGGTGAGGCTTCTGGCGAGCCGCTCTCCGCACCCGCGCATCGAGATCGACAGCGTGGACGGGTTCCAGGGCCGGGAAAAAGAGCTCGTTATTGTGTCGCTTGTGCGTTCGAACATCGAAGGCGAGATGGGATTCCTCGCGGATACCCGGCGCATGAACGTTGCGATGACACGGGCACGGAGAAAACTCGTCGTCGTGGGCAACAGCGCGACGCTTTCGTCCATCCCGTTCTATAAGAGCTTCATTTCGTACGCCGAGGCGGCTGGTGGGTACAAAAGTGCCTGGCAGTTGTGATATAATTTGACTATGAATTCTTCTGAAGTCCTCGAGATCTTCAAAAAAGAAAAAGCGCTTCTCACGGGGCATTTTCTCCTTTCGAGCGGCCTCCACAGCCCGAGCTACATGCAGTGCGCGCTCGTCTTTCAAAAACCGTGGATCGCGCAGAAGATCTGCGGCACGCTTGCCAAAAAGTTCCAAGGCCAGCTTTTCGACGCCGTGATCGGTCCCGCCCTCGGTGGCATTCTCGTGTCTTATGAGCTCGGTCGCGCGCTCAAGGTCCGGAGCCTGTTCGCCGAACGCGTGGACGGCGCTTTCACACTGCGCCGCGGCTTCTCGCTCAGGAAGAACGAAAAAGTGTTGGTCGTGGAAGACGTGATCACCACCGGAAAATCGATCTATGAGGTGATCGATCTCGTCGAGCAGATCGGTGCCAAGCCCGTTGCCGTCGCCTCCATCGTCGACCGTAGCGACGGGGTCGCGATCTTCGAGCAGGAGTTCCAGTCTCTCGTGAAGATCAACATCAAAACCTACAGACCTGAGGATTGTCCGATATGCCGCGAGAGAAAGATCCCTCTCGTGAAGCCCGGCTCGAGGGACCTGAAACTTTCAGTCTGAATTCCATGAAAAAGATCTTCGCCCTCATTTTTTTGACGTTTTTTTTCGCCGGCCTCGCGCAGGCGGATGACACGGGTAATCCTGCGTATGCTCAGGCGCGTCAGGAATACCGTGAGTATTTAAAGCAGTTGAAGGTGTTGAATGAGCAGTACAAGAGTATCACCGGCGAAATGAAGAAAGTGATAGAGGAAGAAGGCCTGCCTACTTGGGACGCCGGAGACCTGGATCTTGGCGCTTCCTGGTCTTGGGCTGATCCGCAGGTGGAAGACACCGGCAAGGAAATGGTCGTCACGGCGGAGATGCCTGGTCTCAACAAGCGCAGCATCCGTGTGAATCTTCAGGAAGGCCGTAATCTAAAGATCACCGCCGACAAGAAAACGAAGCAGGGCAAGGAAGCCGTCGAAAAGATCATCGCACTGCCGGTCGAGGGACTTGAGCGCGGCACCAAGGCCAAATATGAGGATGGGGTGCTCACCATCACTGTCCCCAAGGCTATCGAGACCAAAAGGGAAGTTTCCATCCCGGTTCAGTAAACTTCGGGGTCAGACCCTAAGCCCCTCTTCACCGAGGGTCTGACCCCATAGCCTACTGAATTGACAAAGAATTACTCCATTGTTACAATGCTCTCACAAAAGGTTTATGACCGGGAAAAAGATCGCTTCTTATTCGCAACTCAAGCAATTAAGCGTCTTAACAACAATTCCCATCATTCTCCTCGTAGGCCCGGCAGTCGGTTTTTTCCTGGGTGGTTGGATAGATCGTAAGTTCCATATTTATCCGTGGGTTACGATATTTTTTACTTTCCTTGGATTTGTCGCCGCCGGTCGTGAAATAGCTCGTCTTTTGAGCCAGATATTAAAAGACAAGCAAAATAATCTTTAAAGCAAAAAAGGTCTGTGGCGCAAAACTCTTTTTTTAAAAAAGCGACGGTTCTCGGTGCGTCTTTTTCGCTGGCGGCCGCCGCCGTTTCCGGGATCTTGGGTCGAACATCCTGGTCTTTGGCTGTCCTGGTCAGCGCGGCCTGGGTTTTTTTGAACAGCTACTTTTTGTTCCGGCTGGTCCAGATCGGCCTCGGCCCCCGCATCCGCCAGAGCGATAAGATCCTGCTTTTTTCCATCCTGAAATTCCCCGTGCTGTATCTCGCGGGTTTTTTTATCCTGAAAAGCCGGGTTTTCCCCGTCGGCGGCATCCTGATCGGCATAACCCTTTTCATGGTCGCTTTCGCGCTGGCCTGGCTGCATGAAAATCTCGCCGGTGGAAAACCCATGGAGAAAAGCGCCGCATGAGCTCCCACGGCGAGGGTGGCGGTTTTCATATCCTCAACTTTGTCGGTCTCATCGCTCACTATCTCGGCGACACCCCGCTTTCGCATTTTCTCGAAAGCTATGAGAACATCATTTTTACCGCTGTCGTGATAGCCGTTTTAGCGCTTCTTTCGTTCTTTGCCTCGCGTGATCTGAAAATGGTCCCCGGCCGTTTTCAAACGGGTTTCGAGGCCGTGCTCGAGGCGCTGGACGACCTGGTGTGCGGGATCCTGGGGCCAGACGGCAGAAAGTACACGCCGTTTTTAGGGACGCTGTTCCTCTATATTTTCACGATGAATGTTATCGGCCTTTTTCCGCTCATGAAAGCGCCGACCTCTGCGGCGATGACGCTGACGCTCGGACCCGTGCAGATCCCCATTCCGACGGTCACGGTGGCGCTCGCCCTACTCGTTTTTTTGTATGTTCAGTTCATCGGTATTCGTGAGCAAGGTATCGGCGGCTACATTTACCACTTGATGGGCAGTCCAAAAGATGTGTTCGGCTGGGTGCTGTTCCCTCTCATGATCGTGATCCACGTGATCGGGGAATTGGCCAAGCCGTTCAGCCTAGCGTTCCGTCTTTATGGGAACATCTTCGGAGAGGACGTGCTGTTGGCGGTTTTCATCGGCCTCGGCATCGCGGCGACGGCGTTCGCCCATGTGCCGGCCGGCGTGCCGTTCCAGTTCCCGTTCCTTTTTTTGGCGCTTGCGACGAGCACCGTGCAGGCTTTTGTGTTCACGCTCTTGAGTACGGTCTACATTGCGATGATGTTGCCCCACGGGGAAGAGCATCATGGACAAAAGGCCCACGCTTGAGGCATGATTTTGTCGGTCAACGATAACTAGAGGAGGTCCTATTAAATGAATGTTCAAACGGCTCTTGCGATTTTTCTTCCGTTGTCGCTTGGCATCGCGGCGTTCGGTTCGGCCATGGGTCTCGGCCGGGCAGTCGGCAGTGCCATGGATGCGACGGCGCGTCAACCGGAGGCTTCCGGTAAGATCCTGGTCAACATGATGGCCGGCTGCGCGCTCATCGAAGCGCTCACGCTGTACGTGCTGCTCATCGTGTTCGTCCTTTCGGGAAAGATCGCCTAAAAAAGGCAAGACGGATAAATAAGGGATAAAAGGTGGACAATCAGCGGATTTTAAGCGAGATCGTCGTCCAGATCCTGGGCTTTGCCATTGTTTTCTTCATTCTCAGGAAATTCGCCTGGGGGAGCATCCTCGGGATGATCGACAAGCGCCGGAAGAAGATCGAGGACGAGTTCCACGCGATCGAGGATCAGAAAAAGAACCTGGAAACCCTGGAAAAAGATTATCGCGGTCGTCTCGACCATATCGAGACCGAGGCCCGCGCGAAGATCCAGGAGGCCTCTAACGCCGGCCAGGCGCTGGCGCGCGATATCCAGGAAAAGGCGAGGCAAGAGTCGCAGAAAATAATCGACCGTGCCAAACAGGAGATCGCACACGACCTGGCGCAGGCGAAGTTATCGATCCGGCACGAGATCGTCGAGGTCTCGAGTCTCATGACGGAAAAGATACTCCGTGAGAAGCTCGACAGGGACGGCCAGCAAAAGATCGTCGACCAGTTCTTGAAGGAAATGGAGTCGATGAAATGAAAGACGTGATCGCCGCTGGCCGATACGCAAGGGCGCTGTTTGAAATGGCGCGCGCTTCCGGCAAAGACCAGGACGTCGAGGACGCGCTTGAAACTTTTTCCAAAGCCTTACTCACCGCACCGGATGTCGAGAAAGTTTTTCGGAATCCCGAGCTGAGGACAGAGACGAAGATCGAGTGGATCGGAAAAGTCTATCCCTCGAAGTCACGCGAGGCCGAAGTCGATACACTGCTTCGGAAATTCTATTCTCTCCTCATCAAAAAAGGCCGCTTCGATCTCATCCACGAGATCGCCAGGGAATACAAGACGATCTCGGACAAGGCGCAGGGAGAAAGCACCGCGTTCATCCAGTCGGCTGTGCCTCTTTCGGCGGAAAAGATCGCCGCCATCGTGTCACGCCTTGAGCGGTTCACCGGCGACAAGATCGTCCAGAAACACGAAGTCCGGCCGGAACTCATCGGAGGAGTGTTGGTGCGCATCGGCAACCGCGTCTTTGACGGCTCGGTGAAGCATAAGATCGATCGACTGAAAAAAGAGCTCATCACGGTTTAACGGAGACGAAATGCCACTCAAGCCAGACGAAATAACAGAGATACTTAAAAAAGAGATCCAGCAGGTTGACACCGGCGTGAAAATGGAGTCAACGGGCATCATCCTGTCCGTCGGTGATGGCATCGCGCGCGTGTACGGCCTCGACGATTGCATGGCCGGCGAACTTTTAGAATTCTCCGCCGAAGGCGGACCCGCCTCTGGCGGGCCGGGGGAACTTGGCATCGCGCTGAACCTCGAAGAGTCCAATGTCGGTGTTGTTCTCTGCGGAGAAGGCGAGGGCATCAACGAAGGCGATATCGTGAAGCGCACGGGGAAGATCGCGAGCGTCCCCGTGGGCAAAGGCCTTCTCGGCCGTGTCGTGGACGCGCTGGGACGCCCGCTCGACAACAAAGGCCCCATTGTTTCTTCCGAGAGCCGGCCGATCGAGTTCAAGGCCCCGGGCGTTCTTGCGCGCCAGTCGGTGAAAGAGCCTCTGCAGACCGGCATCAAGGCCGTAGATGGCATGATCCCCATCGGCCGTGGCCAAAGAGAGCTCATCATTGGCGACCGCCAGACGGGGAAAACAGCTCTGGTGATCGATACGATCTTGAATCAAAAGGGTAAAGATGTTCATTGTATCTACGTCGCCACCGGCCAAAAATCAAGCAGTGTGCTTTCGGTCATAAAAACACTGGAAGAACGCGGGGCCATGGCGTACACCACCGTTGTCAGTGCCCCGGCCAATGATGCGGCCACACTCCAGTATCTCAGCCCCTACACGGGCGCGGCTATCGGTGAATACTACCTTTACAACGGCATGCACGCGCTGGTGATCTATGACGATCTCACGAAACACGCGGCGGCATACCGTGAGCTTTCACTGCTGCTGCGCCGTCCGCCGGGGCGCGAGGCGTTCCCAGGGGATGTCTTTTACCTGCATTCCAGGCTTCTAGAGCGTGCGGCGAAGCTTCGCGACGATCTGAAAGGCGGTAGTCTCACCGCACTCCCTATTATCGAGACCCAGGCCGGCGACGTTTCGGGCTATATCCCGACGAACGTGATCTCCATCACCGACGGACAGATCTATCTCGAATCCGACCTTTTTTTCTCGGGCGTGCGTCCGGCGATCAACGTGGGTCTGTCGGTGTCGCGTGTCGGTGGCAATGCGCAGACCAAGGCTATGAAAAAAGTGGCTGGGAAACTACGCCTGGATCTAGCCCAGTACCGGGAGCTTGCGGCGTTCATGCAGTTTGGTTCCGACATGGACAAGGCCACTCGCGACCAGCTCGAGCGCGGTTCGCGCCTCGTCGAGATCTTGAAACAAGGGCAGTACACGCCTTTTTCTCTCGCGGAAGAGGTGAGCATCATTTATGCCGCGACGAAAGGTTTGATCGACGATGTGCCGCTCGACAAGATCCAGGTCTTCGAAAAGGGCTTTCACAAGTTCCTGAAAGAGAAATACCCGGATGTCGTCAACGACATCGAAAAAGTGAAAGACCTGACCGATTCGATCACCGAGCGCCTGGACCGGGCGATAACTGAGTTCAAGAGGTCGCTCACTTAATGGCGTCGCTTCGGCAGATCCGCGGACGCATGCGGAGCATCTCCAATATCTCCGAGATCACCAAGGCCATGGGCATGATCGCGGCGTTCCGCTTCAAAAGAGCGGAGAACCGTTTTTCGCGCGCACGCAATTATTTCGTCGAGATGGAAAGCATCGTCGCGGATCTCGCGGGATCGGCCGAGGGGCTGAATCATCCTCTTTTTGAGCATCGCGAGCCGAAAAAAAAGGCGCTGGTCGTGATGACGGGCGACAAGGGCCTGTGCGGGGCCTACAACGCGAACTTGTTGCGCGCGGCAGGCCAGTGGTTCGAAAGGAACCAAGGGACGGAAAACTATGTCGTGCCGGTAGCGAAGGTCGGCTATGATTTTTTCAGGAAAAAAAGGCGGCCGATCCTTTTGGCCTATCCCGAAAAGGCGTTGGTCGACTTGGCGCTCGCCAAGCACATCACCGAAGATCTGAAAGGACTTTATCTTGCGAATAAGATCGACTCGGTGGAAGTGCTCCACACTTCCTACCGCACCGGGGCGGCGGGGACGATACAGCTCAAGACTTTTCTTGGTCTCCGCCATTTGATCGACGGGGGAAAAAAAGGCTCCGAGAATTTTTTTATTTTCGAACCTGATTTTGGGAGTGTTTTTATCGCGCTTTTGACGCGTTACCTCGAAGGGAAAATGTATCTGACACTTCTCGAGTCGCTGACCTCTGAGCTCAGCGCGCGCATGATCGCGATGAAGCAGGCGACGGAAAACGCGGACGAAGTGCTCGACTCGCTTCGATTATTAAGGAACAAAACGAGACAGGCGACGATCACCCGTGAGCTTTCGGAGATCGTGGGCGGCGCCAGTGTGCTGGCGTAACGATTTTTCAAGAGGAGCGAAAAAAGTATGAAGCCTAGTTCCAAGAACGGACGCGTGGTGCAGATCATCGGACCCACCGTGGACATCCGCTTTGAGCCGAAAGAACTTCCGGAGATCCTGGACGCGGTGACCATCCAGTCGACGACTGAAGAACTCGTCGTCGAGGTCGCGCAGCATCTCGGGAACAACGTCGTACGCTGTATCGCGCTGTCTTCCACGGACGGCCTTGTCCGCGGCATGGAAGCGGTGAACACCGGCGAGCCGATCACCGTTCCCGTGGGCCGCGAAACGCTGGGCCGCATGTTCAACGTGCTCGGAAAACCCATCGACGAAAAACCGGCTCCCATCACGAAAAAGCGTTATCCGATACACCGCGAAGCGCCGTCGCTCACCGAGCGTGAGGCCGCGACGAAAATATTTGAGACGGGCATTAAGGCCGTAGATCTTCTCGCCCCGTATCCAAAAGGCGGAAAAGTGGGTCTTTTCGGCGGCGCAGGCGTGGGGAAAACCGTCATTATCCAGGAGCTTATCCGCAACATCGCCGCCCAGCATGGCGGTTTTTCGGTGTTCGCCGGCGTGGGAGAGCGCACGCGCGAGGGCAACGACCTTTACATGGAAATGAAAGAGTCCAAGGTGCTGGACAAGACCTGTCTCGTGTTCGGCCAGATGAACGAGCCGCCGGGGACGAGACTGCGTGTCGGTCTCACAGCGCTTTCCATGGCCGAGTACTTCCGCGACGAGGAAAAACAGGATGTACTGCTTTTCATCGATAATATTTTCCGTTTCGTGCAGGCAGGGTCGGAAGTGTCAGCGCTTCTCGGGCGCATGCCTTCGGCTGTGGGTTATCAACCGAACCTCGCCACCGAAATGGGTGAGCTCCAGGAGCGTATCGCGTCTACGAAAAAAGGGTCCATCACCTCGGTGCAGGCGATCTATGTGCCCGCGGACGACCTGACCGATCCCGCGCCGGCTACGACCTTCACGCATCTGGACGCGACCACGGTGTTGTCGCGTCAGATCGCCGAGCTTGGCATTTACCCGGCCATCGATCCACTGGATTCGACCTCGCGCATTCTCGATCCTTTGATCTTGGGTGAAGAGCATTACAACGTCGCGCGCCAGGTGCAGAAGATACTCCAGCGTTACAAGGACCTACAGGACATCATCGCTATTCTTGGCATGGACGAGCTCTCCGAAGAAGACAAGCTCACCGTGTCGCGTGCCAGGAAGATACAGCGTTTCCTGTCACAACCTTTCTTCGTGGCTGAGACCTTCACCGGCATCAAAGGCAAGTACGTGGCCCTGAAGGACACCATCGTGGGTTTCAAAAAGATCGCCGACGGGCACATGGACCAGTATCCCGAGCAAGCGTTCTACATGGTCGGAGCCGTCGACGAGGTAGCCGAAAAGGCCGCCAAACTCGCGGGAAAATAATGAAGCTCAAGATCGTCACGCCGAACGAGGTATTTTTTGAAGGGGCCGTGGAGCATGTCATGGTCCCGGGGGCTGAGGGGTATCTAGGTATCCTCGGTCATCACGCCCCGCTTGTCACGCCCATTGAAAAGGGGGACCTCACTTATCGCGACGAGCACGGAAAAACCCTCACCGTCCAAGTGGAAGGCGGGTTCCTCGAGGTCCTGAACAACCGCGTGCTTGTATTGACCGACAAGGTCGGCTAGAATTCTAACCTTGAAGGGGATGTAGCTTAGTTGGCTTAAAGCGCTGCCCTGTCACGGCAGAGATCGCGGGTTCGAATCCCGTCGTCCCCGTTTTTTTGGCTTTCCGCCGTAGGCGGATCCGCCTCTGGCGGAAAAGCGCTGCCCTGTCACGGCAGAGATCGAGGGTTCGAATCCCTTCGGCCCCGCGTTT
>CAZTBX010000008.1:0-36450 GCA_964612035.1 uncultured Planctomycetia bacterium | reverse complement strand
GTCTCGCATTGTTCTCGATCGACCGTCTGATTTTCCCCGCCGAGGAAAATCAGACTCGATGACTCGGCTCGCGGTGTTAGAAGAACCAGTGTTCCGTGGCGCTCGCCTCGTCAACGTCGCTCTCGAACAACGCGAGCCACCCGCTGGCTATTCACTAATCCAATACCAACGAGGACTTCAGAGGACTTGTTGGGCATGGGCATAATCTAGCGAACGGGTGACGGCGGATCGGGGCGCCCCATCGGCAGCGGAGCTAGTGCCGTGCAGACGAAAGTGTTCGTCTGCGCGGGAATTGCTAGCGAGCACCGATGGGGCTGTCCGCCGGCAGGACCCGTTCGCCCCACAATGCGAGCTAGGACCTGTTGGCCCTGATTGTCTGAGTTTTAGTTGAAGTTTAATCCGAGTAGGTTACAATAGCTCGGTTCATCCTTTTTAAATCTCATTCAACTACAGGAGCGAGCGTGGTCAGCATCTCTGAAGGCAAATTAAAAAGTTTGGAAGCGGTTTCGAATAAGAACGGCGTGATCAACGCCGCGGCCATGGACCAGCGCGGCTCTCTGCAGAAGTCCATCGCGAAGGCCAAAGGCGTGTCCGACGACCAGGTGACGGCCGCGATGATGTCCGAGTTCAAGATCGCCGTCACGAAAGTGCTCACTCCTTACGCCAGCGCCATTCTGCTGGACCCCGAATTCGGTCTTCCGGCCGCGAAACAGCGCTCAAAGAACGCAGGTCTTTTACTCGCGTATGAAAAAACCGGTTATGACGCCACTGGCCCCGGCCGCATCCCCACTTTTCTCGACGGGTACAGCGCCAAGCGCCTGCGTCAGGATGGCGCCGACTGCGTGAAAGTGCTTCTCTATTACACGCCTTACGACGACCCGAAGGTGAACCAGAAAAAGCATGACATCATGGAGCGCATCGGCCGCGAATGCGAGGAAGAGGACATCGCGTTTTTCCTAGAATTTGTCGGCTATGATCCCAAAGGCGGAGACGCCAAAGACCTCGCCTACGCCAAGCAAAAGCCCGAGATCGTCATCAAGAGCATGGAGGAATTCGGTAAGGACAAGTACAAAGTCGACGTGCTGAAGGTCGAGATCCCCATCGACGTGAAATATCTGAAAGGCTCAAAGGCCTTCAACGGCAAAGAAGTCGCCTACGATTGGGAAGAGGCCAAGCGCATTTTCAAGCGGCAGAGCGAATGCTCGCCGAAACCCTTCATTTATCTCTCGGCGGGCGTCAGCGACGACATTTTCCGCGAGAGTCTCCAGCTGGCCATCGATGCCGGAGTGAATTTCGCGGGCGTGCTTTGCGGTCGGGCGACCTGGAAAGATGGGATCCCGGTGTATGCGAAAGAAGGTGCGCGCGGGCTTGAGACCTGGTTGAAAGACCAGGGAGTGAAGAACATCCAGGCGCTGAATGCCGTGCTCGACAAGGGCGCGAAGCCGTGGTTCGCCAAGTACGGCGGCCGCGACAAAGTCTAAATAAGCGCATCGCCGGAGGCCCTTCGTGGGGTATATTTCGGGTAGAAGGAAAAAAAAGCAGCTCGAGGACAATGAGCGGCAAAAATCCCGTCCTGCCGACATTGATCTCGAGAAGCTCAAAAAAGCCTACGAAGAACTCGGCCTCATCCACCGCCAGATCCGTGAGTCGCATATCGAGATGATCCTCAATCTCGCGATCTCCGCCGAATACAAAGACCCCGATACCGGAGGCCACATCCTCCGCATCAGTGATTATTCCACCGAGATCGCCCGCACCCTCGGCATGGGTGAAGAAGAGGTGGAGAACCTTCGCTATGCGAGTCCCATGCATGACATCGGCAAGCTCGGCATTCCCGACGCCGTGCTGCAAAAAACCGGCAAGCTCAACGAGGAAGAGTGGCGCGTCATGAAAACGCACACACTGATCGGCGCGCGCATGTTCCAGAACTCAAAATCGCCACTTTTGCGCGCGGCCTCACAGATCGCCCTCACGCATCACGAACGCTTTGACGGCAGCGGCTACCCCAATGGAACCAAAGGCAAAGACATCCCCATTTTTGGCCGCATCGTCGCCATGGTGGACGTGTTCGACGCCGTGGTGTCCAAGCGCTGCTACAAGGAAAAATGGTCGTTCGAAGACGGTTTTGACTACATCGCGTCGCTCGGCGGCACACATCTCGACATCGAGCTCGTACGGGTCTTTTCGAAGATCAAGGACCGCGTCCGCGAGATCTACGACGCCAATGTGAATATTCAGCAATACATTCAGGACTCCCACGATGGAGATATGAACGGTCTGCTGCAGCTTGATCTTTAGGCTATGGCCAAAAAAGATTATTACGAAACTCTAGGCGTCTCGCCGAACGCAGGTGAAGAAGACATCAAAAAGACCTATCGTTCGCTCGCCAAGAAATACCATCCAGACACCAACCCCAACAACAAGTCTGCGGAAGAAAAGTTCAAGGAGATCTCCGAAGCGTATTACGTCCTGAGCGACAAGAAAAAACGCCAGGACTACGACGCCTACAAAAAAGGCGGCGGATTCTCGAATGCGCAGGGCGCCCAAGGTTTTCAGGGAAGCCAGGGTTTCGATTTTGAGGAGATCCTGCGTGCTTTTCGCGGGGCCGGTGCAGGCGGACAGACCCGTTTTAGCGGGGGCCGGCGCGGCTCAAGTCCTTTGCAAGATATTTTTGGTTTCGGTTTTGAAAGTGAGCCTGAAGAAGAAACGCGGACAGAGAAGATCTCATCCGACCTCTCGGCCACGCTCAACATTTCACGCGCCCGCGCCCAGAAAGGCGGCGAGGTGAGCTTCGCGACCGCAGAGGGGAAAAAGATCACGGTGAAGATCCCGCCGGGCATCAGCTCCGGCAAGAAACTGCGTCTCGGCCGGCAGGGACGGATCTGCCCGACCTGCGACCACCCAGGCGATCTTCTTTTAACCATCAAGGTGCAAGGATGAAAAAATACGCGATAGTCGTTTTGGCGGTTTTCATTTTGACTGGCTGCGGCGGGGCCGACAAAGCTCCATCTTCTCCGGCTGTCTCTTCTGAAGCCACGCCTGTCGAAAAAAATGCTGCGGTCAAAACCGTAGACGCGTCCACGACGGGTTCTTTTAAGGGCCGCGTAACCTTCGAGGGGAATGTCCCGGTGGCGGCTGAAATCTCCATGCGCGGCAATCCGGAATGCGCCACGCTTCATCCGGGCGGAAAAACCTTGTCGCAGGAGGTGCTGGTGAAAGACGGCGGCCTGGAAAACGTGTTCGTGTACGTGAAAGAAGGTCTCGAGGGCTATTCATTCAGTGCCCCAACGACTCCCGCGATCGTCTCCAACCAAAAATGCATGTATGTGCCGCATGTGAGCGGGGCTCAGGTGGGGCAGGAGGTGCAGCTTTTCAACGAGGACCAGACGCTGCACAACGTGCACTCTTATTCCAAGGTGAACAAGTCCTGGAATATCGGCCTTCCGTTCGCCGGGATGAAGCAGACGAAAAAGTTCGAGAGCCCCGAGATCATGGTGTCACTGAAATGCGACGTGCATCCATGGATGACGGGATTCATCGGAGTATTGGCGCACCCGTATTTCAGCGTGAGCGGTGAGAACGGCGCGTTCGAGATCCAGAACCTGCCGCCTGGCGATTATGTCATCGAGGCCTGGCACGAAAAATTCGGGGCCCAATCCCAGAACATCAGGATCGAGCCCCGCGAGACCAAAGAGACCGGATTTAAGTATTCCGCTTAGAAGTTAGACCCGACTTTCCCCGCCACCTTGTTCACAAGGTGCCACACCAGTACAACCCCGATCACGAACGCCGAAGCCACGAGAGGCAGCGTGAAAGACGGCAGATGACTCGCCGCTCCCATGCAGAAAAGCATGGGCACTGAAAGATAGGTGTTGAGACGCGAGGCGAGGAATGCCTTTTTCGTCACGCCGGCCATTTCCGGTGGGCTCTGTCCGTTCTTGGTCCAGGTGATGAGGCGCTTTTGTGAAGGCCAGATGATGAACCACACGTTGAACCACATGATGCTGCCCAAGAGCCCGCCTAGCGATATCCACTGACCCCAAGTGCTCGTGAAAAGTCCGCCGGGACCCGTGAGACCCGCCTGGTTCAGCTGCAGCTTGCCGACCACGTAAACCCATCCTGAAATGAAAGTGATCATCGCGGCCCAACGGAACCACCAGAGGGCGCGAGGCATGAGCTGCGGCATCACTTTTTTCTTTGTGTCGGCATCCATCGTCTTGACGAACGGACCGTTCACGAAATTGAAGAAATAAAGAAGGCCGATCCAGGTGATGCCGAAAATAAAATGCAACCATCGTAGAGCGAAAAGGACCAGGGTGGGGGTGTCTAGCATGACCGCATCGGGCATAAGCTTCTCCTTATAGGTGACTTACGAGGGTCATTTTAGCAGGCACGATTTCATTAATCAAGTTAAGGCAAAGATTTTTTGCACGGAAAAAGCACCCTTTGTCGTCCTGTTAGGTAGGGGGGGCAGAGGCCTGCCCCCTTGAAAATACAAGTATTTACTTGTATACTATGGGGTGTAAAGAATGGCCGTTGAGGTAGTCTATTTTAAGACCGAACGGGGAGATGAGCCAGTTCGGGAGTTTGTCGATGGGCTGGCTATCGGTTCAAAGCGGAAGTTTTGGCGCAAGGTCGCTTATCTGGAGCAGTTTGGAAAAGACCTTTGCGAGCCTCACGCTAAGTATCTCGGTCAGGGCGTTTATGAGCTCCGCTTTAGAGGGCCGGACGGACATTTCAGGATCTTGTATTTTTTCTTCAGCGGACACTGCGTGGTCTTAACGAATGCGTTCAAAAAACAGACAGATCGGACACCTAAAAGGGAAATGGAGTTGGCGCTGGCAAGGATGACTCAATTCCGAGGAAACCAATGAAGGCACATCTTACTCCCGTAAAAGAGCATCTAAAAGAATCGCTCAAGGACCCGCATTTTCGTGAGCTCTACGAACTCGATGCCGTGAAAACGGAGATCGCTAAAAAGATCATCGAATATCGGATCAAGCACGATCTGAATCAGAGCGAGCTCGCCAAAAGAGTGCAAGTGAGTCAGCAGCAAATTTCACACATAGAAGAAGGCGACTTCGGTAATTTCAGGACCATCCAAAAGATCCTTTTGGCTATTGGCTACAAGATCACCGGCATCCAGATAGGGGAGCTGTCCGCCACAGAAAAAAAGCTCGTCAAAGGGAGCCTGCAGGAAGTTTAGCGGGGCACGCCGATTGACTCATTTTTGGATTAGAGTTAGCCTTTCCCTTGTCGTCCGGTAAAGGGATTTGGTCCAGTAAAATGGAATATCGATAAAGCAATGGGTATAAAGACTGAAAAACTTAAAGAGTTGTTTAAAGAGTGGAAGCTTAGGTATGAGCAGGGAGATTTTATCGAGGATGGAATTATCGATGAGGACCGGTGGGACAAAGCTCTGGCAAAGGTATTGTTTCTTGCGAAAGAGACTAGCGATGACCCAGGGGACTATCTCGCTAGAATCAGAAACGAAAAAGCCGCAGGGTGGGATGTGGCGGGTGCCTGGGCCTATGCGGTACAAAACGTAAAGTTAAATCCTTCGTATAGCGAAGCTAGAAAACCAGAAAATTGGAGTCAGGCATTTCTTTCGTCGGCTCTTCTTAACCTAAAGAAGCCAAAAGGCACAAGCTCTGCCGACATGGCGAAAGTTCTTGAAGTGGCTAAACGTGACAGAGAATTTATTTATCGTGAACTTGAAATAATGAATCCAGGTATCATTTTGTGCTGCGGCACGTTTAATGTCGCTACGGAAATAATCCCCGGCTTTAAAGGACTAAAACCCATAGATCTAGACGGCAAGTGTTCTAGACTGAATGATGTTGTATGGATTGATTTCTGCCACTTCAGCGCTCGATGGCGGCGTGACATGATGTATTACGCCTTGCAATCAATTTATAGGGGTGTGGATAGTAATATACCGGACCCCGTCCCAGGGGGACCTATTCGCTAATTTAATCAAGCCTCTCACCCCTTCTCTCCTTTGCGAGTTGCACTTTTTCGAGGGCTTCATGCCAAGAAAAAGTGCATAGCGAGCCTCAGTTCTTTACCCTAGCGAGCGGAGAGCAAAGAGAGAAGGGGTGTGGGCTGTGGGTTATAGAGTGATAGAATATTCTTGTGAAACTCCACGTCTCCGATTTCAATCTCGAACGAACCATCGAGTCAGGCCAAGTGTTCGGTTATGCGCGCGAGAATGGCCATTATACAGGCAACCTCTTTGGCCGGCCGACGCGTCTTAGGCAGGAAGGGCCGCATCTTTTTGTGGACGGCCATGAGGCCTCAGCAACTAACCGCGTGCGTGAATATTTCGACCTCGAGCGCGACCTTCAGTTCGTCTATTCCATCCTCAACAGTGAGATACCACTCAGACCGGCACTTCGCTTGCGCGGCCTGCGTCTCATCCGGCAGGACTCGTGGGAGGCGATGGCGTGTTTCATTCTTTCCTCCAACAACAACATCAAGCGTATTCAGGGCATCTGGAAAAATCTCGTGCGTTATTTCGCGCGGCGAAGGGGAGTGAACGAGGCCGATGCCGGATTTCCGAGTGCTCGTGAGATCGCATCCTCGCACGAGCGCATCTTAAGAGAGCTCGGGGTCGGCTACCGCGCGCCGTTCCTTCTATACAGCGCAAAATTTGTCGCGGCGAATCCCGAAACTCTCCAGTGTATTCGCGAAGCGGACTACGAAGAAGCCAAGCGACGCGTACTCAGCTTTCCTGGCATAGGCCCGAAAGTCGCCGATTGCGTGCTCCTTTACGGTTTTCAGAAATTCGAGGCGTTCCCCGTGGATGTCTGGATACTACGCGCCATGAGAAAGCATTATTTCAGGAATCGAAGCGTCCCGGAGGCCAAAGTGCACGCGTTCGGGCAAAAAAGATGGGGCACCCACGCCGGTTATCTGCAGCAATATCTATTTTTTGGAGCAAAAACGGGAATTTTGTGACAAGATTCGCTATAATGATTGGGGTCAGACCCTAAGCCTCTCTCCGCCGAGGGTCTGACCCCGTAGGTTATCGAAGGGGAATTTCATGAAAGAGCTGTCCATTGAGGCGCTTTACGCCTCGTATAAAGAAAAATCCGATTTTTTGAGGAAAAAATTAGGCCGTCCGCTGACCTATGCGGAGAAAAATCTGGCCGCACACGCCCTGGACCTGAAAACTCAGGATTTCTCGAGGGGAAAAAGCTTTCTTTCGCTGGCCCCGGACCGTGTGGCGATGCAGGATGCCACCGCACAGATGGCCATTCTCCAGTTCATGCTTGCGGACAAGAATTCCACCGCTGTTCCCACCACCGTGCACTGCGATCATCTTATCCTCGCGAGGAACGGCGCGGGTCCTGATACCTCAGCCGCGATAGAAACCAATAAAGAAGTCTATGATTTTCTGAGAACCGCCTCCATGCGCTACGGCATGGGTTTCTGGCAGCCGGGTGCGGGCATCATTCATCAGGTGGTGCTAGAGAATTACGCGTTTCCGGGCGGGCTCATGATCGGCACCGATTCACACACACCCAACGCCGGCGGGCTCGGCATGCTCGCCATCGGCGTCGGAGGTTCTGACGCGTCCGACGTCATGGCCGGCCTGTCGTGGGAAGTGAAATGCCCGAAGCTCATCGGCGTGTATTTGAAAGGAAGTCTGAACGGCTGGGCCTCGGCGAAGGACGTGATCCTAAAGCTCTGCGGCATCCTTTCGACAAAAGGCGGCACGGACAAGATCATCGAATATTTCGGGCCCGGCACGCGGTCTATCAGCTGCACGGGCAAGGGCACGATCACGAACATGGGCGCCGAGCTTGGCGCCACGACTTCCGTTTTTCCATTCGACGAGCGCATGGCCGCGTATCTTTCGATAACGAAACGCGAGGATATCGCCAAACTCGCCGAAAAGCACCGCGCGTCACTGACCGCTGACCCGGAAGTGGAAAAAGACCCGAAAAAGTTCTTCGACGAAGTCATAGAGATAGACCTTTCCACGCTAGAACCCTATGTCGTGGGGCCGCACACGCCGGACCTCGCGCGGCCGGTGTCCGAGCTCGCCAAAGACGTGAAGGAAAAAAATTACCCGGTGGAACTCAAGGCCGCGCTCATCGGAAGCTGCACGAATTCTTCGTATGAGGACATCGGCCGTGCCGCGCAGGTGGCCTCCCAGGCGAAAAAAGCGGGCTTGAAGGCCAAATGCTATTTTCTTATCACTCCCGGCTCCGACCAGATACAGAACACCATCCGCCGCGATGGTCAGCTCGCTGAGCTCGAGGGGATAGGGGGCACGGTGCTCGCGAACGCCTGCGGTCCCTGCATCGGCCAGTGGAAGCGCGACGACATCAAAAAAGGCGAAAAAAATTCCATCATCAACTCCTTCAACCGGAATTTTCCGGCCAGGAACGACGGCAACACCGAGACACTGTCTTTCATCGGTTCTCCCGAGATCGTGACGGCTTTCGCTCTCGCGGGCCGTCTTGATTTCAATCCTTTGAAAGACACGCTGCCGCTTCCTGGCGGCGGCACGCTCAAGCTCTCGGCCCCTTCGGCGCCTGAGATGCCGCCAAAGGGATACGCCGCAGGCACGGCGGGCTTCATCGCGCCGCTTCCGGACGCCGAGCGCTCGAAAGTGAAAGTCACGGTGTCGCCGACCAGCGAGCGTTTGCAGATATTCGAACCTTTCGCTCCGTGGGACGGCAACGATCTTCAAGACCTCATCGTTCTCATCAAGGCCAAAGGCAATTGCACGACAGACCATATTTCTCCGGCGGGCCCGTGGCTCAAGTTTCGCGGACATTTGGATAAAATTTCAGACAATATGTTTCTCGGCGCCATCAATGCTTTCACCGGTGAGACCGGCAGCGTCTTGAATGTCCTGGATGGCACGAAGGGGACGCCGGCTCAGGTGGCGCGCGCCTACCAAAAACAGGGCATTGGCTGGGCCGCTGTCGGGGACGAAAATTATGGAGAGGGCTCAAGCCGCGAGCATGCCGCGATGTCCCCGAGATTTCTCGGCGGCAAGGCCGTGATCGCCAAAAGTTTTGCCCGCATCCACGAGACGAATCTTAAAAAGCAGGGAATGCTGCCACTCACTTTTACGCAGCCGTCGGACTATGACAAGGTGAAGCCGGGTGACCGTGTCAGCGTTGTCGGGCTTGCGGGACTGGCGCCGGGCCGGCGCCTTCGGTTGGTCCTGCGCCACGCGGACGCTTCGACAGAAACGCTGGAAGCCGCCCATTCACTCACCGAAGAACAGATCGGCTGGTTCAAGGCCGGAAGCGCCTTGAACTTGATACGACAAAAATAGCGTGTTAACCTAAGCGAACTCCATGAGCCCCATCCAGGATTTTATCAAGCGCCATTACCGCCACTTCAACGCCGCCGTGCTTGTGGATGCGGCCGAGGCCTATGCGGCCCATCTGAAAAAAGGCGGAAAAATGTTCATCACCCTGGCCGGAGCCATGAGCACGGCCGAGCTGGGGATTTCGCTCGCCGAGATGATACGCCGGGACAAAGTACAGGGCATCTGCTCGACTGGCGCCAACCTCGAAGAAGACATCTTCAATCTTGTCGCGCACAAGCACTATCGCCGCGTGCCCGGGTACCGCAATCTGTCGGACAAAGAAGAGGTAGCGCTGCGCGATCAGGGCCTGAACCGCGTCACGGACACCTGCATTCCCGAAGAAGAGGCGATGCGGCGCATCGAACGCCAGGTGCTGAAGCTTTGGCAAAAGGCCGACAAAGACAAGAAACGCTTTTTTCCTTACGAGTACATGTTCCAGCTCATCGAAAGCGGGGAACTCGAGCCGCATTTCCAGATCGATGCGAAGGACTCGTGGGTGGTGGCGGCCTGCAAGAAAAAGATACCCATTTTCACTCCCGGCTGGGAGGATTCGACACTCGGGAACATTTTCGTGGCTAATGTTCTGCGCAAAGAGGTATCAGATTTCAGCGTCGTGAAGTCCGGCGTCGAGCAGATGGCCGCGCTCATCGAATGGTACCGTGCGAACTCGAAAAACGAGTCCATCGGATTTTTCCAGATCGGCGGCGGCATCGCCGGTGATTTTCCGATCTGCGTCGTGCCCCTCATCCTGCAGGACCTGAAAGAAAAATGCCGGCTCTGGGGTTATTTCTGTCAGATATCCGACAGCACCACTTCCTACGGTTCTTACAGCGGCGCGGTGCCCAACGAAAAGATCACCTGGGGCAAGCTCGACGAGAACACCCCGAGATTTGTCATCGAATCCGACGCCTCCATCGTCGCCCCGCTTTTATTCGCCTATGTGCTTGGCGAGTGAACGGCCGAATTTTTACATCGATCTCGATTATCGCATCCTGCATGAGGATGAGGAGCTTCTCGTCGTCGACAAGCCGGCGCCGCTGGCCGTGCACCCCGTCGGTAGTTACCGCGAGCTGAATCTCCATAGTCTCCTGAAAAAAGACGCGCGCTGGGCCGGCTGCCGCCTGCGTCTCACGCATCGCCTGGACGCGGAGACAAGCGGCGTCCTCGTCATCGCGAAAACCGAAGAGGCCGCCCGCGGTGTGGGGATGTCTTTTTTGAAGGGGCAGGTGGCGAAAAAATACCGGGCGCTGGTGTTCGGCGTGCCAGCCGAAAAAGAAGGTTTTATCGACGCGCGGCTCGGGTATGACAAGAGCTCGGGTTTTCAGACCGTGCGCATCCGCGACGATGAGGCGGGCGAGACGGCGTTCACGCGCTACCGCGTGCTGTCGACACATGGAGATTACGCCTCACTGGAGATCGAGCCGCTCACTGGCCGTACGCATCAGATCCGCGCGCATCTGGCGCTTGCCGGACACCCGATCGTGGGGGACAAGATCTATATTGATCTCAATATTTTCCGGCGTTACGTGCTGGGGGGCCTGGACGAAGACATGCTGCAAACGATCAAGCTACCGAGGCTGGCACTGCACGCCTCGTCCATCGAATTCAAGCACCCGCGCACGCATGAAACGATACGCTTTGTTTCCGAAGTGCCGGATCTTCTAAAAGGCTGGTTGAATTGAAAAAATGACGAAGCCCCGTAAAGACCTCACGCGCTTCAAAAAAGACCTTATCGAACTCATGGAAGACCGTGTGCCCAAGGGGGCCGAGGACGAGATCTTTTACGACATGCTATGCAACGTGGGCCAGATCCGGCAAGAGAAGTTCGGTCTCGTCGAGTTGAGACTGCTTGATTCTGCGTTCAACGAGCTGCGCTACGCGATGAAAGTGTTCAAGCCGTATCGCGACATCCCGAAGGCGGCGGTTTTCGGCTCCGCCCGCCGGCCGGTGAACCACGACGACTTCCGGCTCGCCGCCGAGTTCGGGAAAAAGCTGAGCAAAAAAGGCTGGATGATCATCACGGGCGGTGCCAGCGGCATCATGGAGGCCGCGATGGTCGGGGCCGGCGCGGCCAACAGCTTCGGCCTCAACATCATGCTGCCTTTCGAGCAAAGCCCGAACTACATCATCAAGGGCAACAGCAAGCTCATGTACTTCAAGTATTTTTTCACGCGCAAGCTCATGTTCCTGAAAGAATCGCAGGCCACGGTGCTTTTCCCCGGAGGCTTCGGCACTTTTGACGAGGGGTTTGAATCATTCACGCTGGTGCAAACCGGCAAGGCGAAGCCGAGGCCGCTGGTGCTGCTGGACACCCCCAAAAGCTCGTTCTGGAGATCGACGCTTGAGCTCCTGAAGTCGCAGATGGAAGACGACGGCCTCGTGTCGGTGTCCGACCTCACACTGATGCGTCATTTTCATGAGGCCGACCAGGGGGTGAAAGAGCTTCTTGATTTTTACAGCAATTACCACTCTTCGAGGTTTTTGGACAACGAATACCTTATCCGTGTCCGTAAGCCACTGACAGATAGGCAGTTGCAGAAAATGTCCATCGACTTCAAGGGCATGCTTCTGAAAGGCGGTTTTGAGCGCCTCGCCGACCTCAAGCGAGACGACAACACCGACGCTTCGTTGCACCGCATCGTCTTTCACTTTGACCGCTATAGCTACAATCGTCTCCGGCATCTCATCGACCATCTCAATTCGCTTTGAAGTTGACTAAGGAAAACCGCTCTAGTATGCTGTTGACTCCAAGGGGTTCCGGCTGGCCGTTTCCTCCAAAAACTTACCGAGTTTAAAAAAGGGTGGCGTATGACATCGTTCCGTGATTTCTTCCATGCTCAGAGTGTCTTGATCGTCATGGGGTTTTGCCTGATCTTTACCGGAGCCGCTCACGCGGATATGGATTACAACGCGGCCGGTGGATCCGACGCCGTAGCCGAGGAAGAGACAAGTGAAAAAGATTCGCAGTTGAACCAATACCCGAAAGCCGAGATCGCCCCGGTTTCGCAGACGAGTTCCATGAAAGCGTCCGCCGATTCCGCCATCGATTTCCCGAAAGTGAAAACGGCCCAAGACGAAGAGATGGCCAAGCGTTTTGATTGGTGGCCCACGGATGCCAAACCCGGTCCGGTGAAAGACCCGGATCGCAGCGGCTATTGGTGGTGGCCGGATACCCCCGGAGAAGCCCGGCCTTGGGGGAATCAGGGTTTCGTATACGTCCGGAAGATCATTTTCGATTACAAGAGTTCCGCGGGTGAGATGAAGCCCTCGCTAGTCATCAAGCGCGTCATCAAGAACGTGAAAGTGTATTTCGACTACGACAAGTCGGAGCTTCGCGACGACGCGAAAGACATTCTTTCGAAAGCGTTGTACACGCTCGAGAAGAATCCGAATGCCGACATCCTCATCACCGGCAACGCCGATGTTCGCGGTTCCGAAAAATACAACGAAAAGCTGGGTGAGAGCCGCGCCGACTCCGTGCAAAAGTACCTCATCGACGAGGGACTTTCCGAAGACAGGATACGCATCCTGAGCCGCGGCAAGCTCGACGCGCTGGCTCCCACGCATGACCTCGTGGGTATGCAGAAAGACCGCAACGCACAGTTCATGATCGCGGAGGTCGAAGAGGTGATGATCCCCGCGGACAAAGCCAAGTTCTTCGAAGACAAGATCATCGAGGAAAAAGAGACTGTCGAAAGCGCCGTCAAAGTCGACACCAAGGACTACGTCATCAAGGAAGGCGATACGCTTTGGAACATCGCCAAGGCCGAGTATGGCAACGGCATGCAGTGGAAAAGGCTTTACGAATTCAACAAGGACGTGATCTCCAATCCTGACCGTCCGAAAAAAGGAACAAAGATCAAGATCCCCATTGAATAAGGTCCAAACCGTTTAAGGAGCTGAAAATGGAAAACAATCGTTTAGCGGTAGGCTCGCGTGAAGTCTCGGAAGCGAGTTTTATATCCAAAGTGTTTTTGTGGATGGCCGTGGGACTGGGTTTGTCCGCCGCGGCGTCTTTTGCGCTGCTCGGCCAGCCGGCGATCTTGAAGGCCATTTTCACGAACAGCTGGCTTCTCATAGGCCTTCTGGTGGCCGAGTTCGGCCTCGTGATCTGGCTTTCGGCGGGGGCGATGCGCATGAGCGCGTCTTTGGCCACGTCGCTGTTCGCCCTTTATTCCGTGTTGAACGGCATCACGCTGACCTCGGTGTTCCTCGTGTACACGGGAGTATCCGTTCTCACGACGTTTGCCATCACGGCGGGGACTTTCTTTTTCTTCAGCTTGTATGGTGCGACGACCAAAAAGGATCTCACGGGTATCGGGAGTCTCGCGATGATGGGCCTCATCGGAGTCATCCTGGCGAGCGTCGTGAACATTTTTCTCAAGAGCCCGGCCGTGATGTGGATCACGACCTTCGTGGGCATCGCGGTGTTCCTCGGCCTCATCGCTTATGACACGCAGAAATTAAAGGCCATGCATGCCGCAGGGTTTGCCAATACCGAAGCCGAGAAGCGCATGGCGATCCTCGGCGCACTCATGCTGTACCTCGATTTCATCAATCTTTTCATCCTTCTTTTGCGCATCTTCGGCAGGCGGAGAAACTAAGTACAAGTTTTTTTGCCATCATGAATAAGGGAGCCCGCTTGGACGCGGCTCCCTTTTCTTTTGTGTAGGGGCCTATGGCTGTTCTGCTTAAAAAAGTCGACCGACCGCGCGAGCTGAAGTGGTATCAGGCGAGCTCGATGCTGTATGGCGACTGGGGCACATCGAAGGCTTATGTGCTTGGCATCGCGTTCGCGATCGCCGGTCATGCTTCGATGTTTTTCCTTCTTGCCATGAGCGTGCTCACGGCCATCATCGGCTATTGCTACGTCATCATCTGCAAGGCGTATCCGGACGGCGGCGGTGTCTATTCTTCGATGCGCTCCCGCTCGCGCACGATCGCCGTGATCGGCGCGTTGCTTCTCATCGCGGACTATGTGGTGACGGCTGCACTGAGCAGCATCGCCGCATTTCATTATTTCGGTGTCGCGCACCCAGAGCTTTGGGCGATGGGCTCACTGGTTCTGGTCGGCTTACTCAATATCGTGGGGCCCACCAAAAGCGGGAACATAGCCTCGGGGATAGCGCTCGTGGTCGTTTTTTGCCTCGTGATCCTTGCTTTTTCAGTCATGCCTTCGCTTCGTCATATTCAGGTGACGCTCCCCGAGGGGAGTTTTTTCAACAACTGGACGCAATTTGTGGGGATCGTTCTAGCGCTATCAGGGGTGGAGGCGATCGCCAACGTGACTGGCATCATGGTGGAACCGGTCAAAAAAACCGCCAAGCGCGCGATCCTACCGGTTATGTTCGAAGTGATCGTCATCTCACTTGTGCTCGGTGCGGCTATGAATTCCATTCCGGGACTTTCCGGGCACAGCGAGGACATGATCCGCGTCATTGCGGACCATTACGTGAATCCTACGTTTGGAAAGATCGTCGCCTTGGCGTTGGGGCTCTTGCTTCTTTCAGCCTGCAACACGGCCATCATGGGAATTATCAGCGTCCTGTTTCTTCTTTCAAAAGACAAGGAGCTCCCGCCAGTTTTCAGCAATCTGAACCGGTTTGGCATGCCGTGGTTCGCTCTCTTGGTCGCCGTCTCGACGCCTATTCTAGTATTGCTGCTTGAGCATGACGTGGTGCATTTGGCGGCCCTCTATGCGATCGGAGTGGTCGGGGCGATCGCGATCAACCTTGCCGCCTCGAGCACCAATTTCGATGTGGGCATTCATAAAGCCGAGCGTTTATTGCTGGGAGTGGCCGCGTTCATTATGATCCTGATCGAACTCACGATCATCTATGAAAAGCACAATGCGGTCCTTTTCGCTTCGTCGGTGTTAGCGGTAGGCCTCCTGGCGCGTGCCGGTGCCCAGTGGATCGAGCGCGTACGCGTGGTCCCGATGCCCGGGGTGCTGGGCGTGAACGTGCTCACCGTCGAGGAAGCCAAAGACCTCATGCCGCTTTATCGAGGCTCCACGCTTGTGGCGATCAAAGCCTTGAGCGCATCTCTTGTCGAGGAAGCGGCGCTTCATGCGCGTGGCAAAGGCGAAAAGGTCGTGTACACGCTTTATGTCGAAGAAAAACCGCCTGGTTGGGCGTATCCGGCTGAAGTGGAACCCTCGAAGGACGCCGTGCAGAAATTAGAGCAGGCGGTGAATGAGTTTGAGAAGCGCGGAGTCACAGCCGTACCGCTCTGGATGCTCGGTGAAAATGCGGGCGCCATGATCGTGAGAACTTCAAATGAGCTTTCTCTCGACACGGTCATGATCGGAACGACACGGCGCGGAACGCTCGAGCGTATTTTGAGGGGAGAAGTGTTGAAGACGATCAACGAACAGCTCGCGAAAGAAAAACGGCTCATTATTTGCAACTGATCGGCGAAAAGTGAAAAACGAAAAACGAAAAATGATGGAGTTTTTTTAATGTCGACTTTAGTCTTGGTTCGCCATGGCGAATCCCAGTGGAACCTCGAGAATCGTTTCACAGGCTGGGTGGACGTGCCGCTTTCCGAAAAAGGGGAGCGCGAGGCCGACGCCGCCGGAGAGAAACTGAAGGCCGCCGGCCTGTGCTTCGATGTCGCCTACACCTCCAAACTCAAGCGTGCGCAAAACACACTGAAACGCATGCTCCAAAAAATGGGGCAGACGGACATCCCGGTGCGGGAGGACGAGGCCCTGAACGAAAGGCATTACGGCGACCTTCAGGGGCTGAACAAGGCGGAGACGGCCAAGAAATTCGGTGAGGCTCAGGTGAAGATCTGGCGGCGCTCGTACGATATAGCGCCCCCCAATGGCGAAAGCCTGAAAGACACGGCGGCAAGGACGCTGCCTTACTTCAAGGCCGGCATACTGTCTGACCTGAAAGCGGGTAAAAACATCATTGTCGCCGCCCATGGCAACAGCCTGCGTTCTATCGTCATGGAGCTCGATAAACTCTCCAAAGAGCAGGTGCTAGAACTCAACATCGGCACAGGCGTCCCCATCATCTACGAACTGGACCAAAACCTTAACATATTGTCAAAGAAAGAGTTATAACAAAACTCTTTTTCAGCGTTAGAAAATATTAATTAAAACTTGACTAAGACGATAAATTTTGTTAACAATTAATACATATAGTGGGTCTTTCTTGATTATCGTCTATATATAGTGCAGCGAGAGGGGGTAACCTTGGATTTGCAAACGACTGTGATGGAACCTGTTAACGCAATGTGGGGCCGTGTGTTGGGGTTTCTACCAACGCTAGTCAGCGTGCTAGTGATATTGATCGTTGGCTGGATGCTGGCCGCTTTTGCTCAAAAGGTGATCACGCGCTTCCTGAAGCTCGCCCGTCTTGACAGTGTGAGCGAGAAGATAGGGGTCGCGAATATCCTGACGAAGGGGGACATCAATTACACCCTTTCGGAGATCATAGGCGTCCTCGTCTATTGGCTTCTGATGCTCGTTGTGGTCCTGGCGGCTGTGAACGCCCTGCAGCTCACCGTGGCGGCCGAGCTTCTGAATCAGGTGATCCTGTACATTCCGAGCGTCATCGCGGGTGTGTTCATTCTGGTGCTGGGCATCTTCTTCGCCAGTGTCATGGCGAACACGGTGCGCACCGCCGCGGCGAACGCAGGAGTGACTCAGGCAAGGACGCTCGGTCAGGTCACGCAGGTGGTCATCGTCATCTTCACGATCATGGAGGCTTTGAACCAGCTCCGTATCGACACGACGATCATCCAGCTTCTGATCAAGGCCGTGCTCGGCGCCCTGGCTTTGGGGGCGGGTATCGCGATCGGTCTGGGATGCAAAGACATCGCGGCCAAGAACGTGGGCCAGCTTCTCGACAGTTTCAAGTCGTCGAAGCGCTAGTATCGGCGATAAATAATTAAAGAAGCAAGCAGGAATTCTTTAGCGGATAGCGTTTAGCGTACAGCGGATAGGAAGTTGCCTAAACGCTCTACGCTATCCGCTGAACGCTGGAAGTTCCTGCTTTTTTTGTCAGGCTTGTGCTATAGTTTTCTCATCCCTATGACTCGGAACCTCTGGATTTTCTTCACGCTTTTTTTTCTTTGGGGTTGTTCGGCGAGCGGCCCCGAAGAGCTGGATCGTCTCACAAAAGAGGACCCGGCCTTCAAGCAGATGGTCGCCACCCGCGACCAGGTGCACGGCCAGATCCGCCTCATCAAGCAGGACCTCCTCTCACGCAAGAAAACGCTGGATGCCCAGATCGAGAAATTGCGCGGCGACTATGACGCTTACGCCAAGGCGCAGAACAAAAAGATCGAGCAGTACCAGAGCGTCATTGACACGCAGCGCAGCGTGCTTCGGCATGAGATCGAGACGGGCTCAGCGCAGATCGAATCGAAAGCGGCCGAGCTGGGCGGCTATGAAAAAACGCTGACGGACGTGAAAAAAGTGCTGAGCGAATCCAAGGGCATCACGTTTTCCAACCAGGAAAAGCAAAAGTGGGAAGAGAGGATCCTGATGTTGAACGAAAAGATCCGCCCGCTTTCCGACGAGATCCAGGAACTCAAGCTGCAGATCCGCCTGAAAAAACAGAAGATCGGTTTTCTGAAGTAAGCGTTTCAACCCCATGCCGGTGACCGTCAAAAAAAGCCCTTTTTGGGCGCCTCCCTTCGACGTCTATCGCGCCTCGTCACCGCGCCCTGGCCGTGTGTTGCTCGAAAGTGCGCGCACCGGCGGCACCACGGGGCGTTATTCTCTTTTCGCGCAGAACCCTTTTCTAATTTTCGAGCATGCGGCGGGGCGGACGCGGCTACGCTCCGGCGGCCGCGTGAAGTCCACTACGGAACACCCGCTTCTTCTGCTTAAAAAGATCTTCGCCGAACACCGTATCCCCGATACGCCCGATCTGCCGCCTTTCAGCGGGGGTGCCGTCGGTTATTTCGGTTATGAGGCAAAAAATATGTTCGAGCCGTCACTTGGAAAGCACGCGGGGAAGAACGGAACCGGCGTGCCGGACATTTATCTTTTATTTTTTCACGAAGGCGTGGTGTTCGACCACGCCAGGAAGGAAACGGTCTTTTTCAGCGACAAGGGGCCGGAGGCCCCGGCCCGCATGGAAAAAGATCTCCGGCGGCGGCTCGAGGCCTGGAGTCCTCCAAAAAAGCGCGCCCCGGGCGCCATGCCCGATCCAAAAAGCATACGGCTTTCAATGGAGAGAAGCGTTTTTTGCCAAAAAGTGAGGGCCGCGCAGCGCTACATCGCCCAGGGAGACATCTACCAGGCCAATCTTTCGCACAGTCTGTCTTTTGGGGTGAGGAAAAGTGCGGAGCAGATCTATGAAGAGCTCAGGCGCATCAACCCATCGCCTTTTTTCGGTCTTCTGGACGCCGGGCGTTTTCAGATCCTGTCAGGTTCGCCCGAGCGTCTCATCCGGCTCGAGGGCCGTCGGCTGGACACGCGGCCGATAGCCGGTACGCGGCCGAGAAAAAAAGGCGCCTCGGATGCGGCCGCGACCCTGGAGCTCGTGTTGAACGAAAAAGAGCGGGCCGAGCATCTCATGCTGTTGGACCTCGAACGCAACGACCTCGGTCGCGTGGCCGAGTACGGAAGCGTCGTCGTCGATGAGCTCATGACCGTCGAAGATTATTCGCACGTGAAGCACATCGTGTCCAACGTGCGGGCGACGCTGCGCGAGGGGCTGGGCGCGATGGACGTCTTGAAGGCTTTTTTCCCCGGCGGAACCATCACCGGCGCGCCGAAGATCCGTTGCATGCAGATCATCGAAGAGTTGGAGGCAGCACCCCGCGGGCCTTACACCGGGTCGCTCGGCTACATCAGCTTTACGGGGAACATGGATTTTAATATCATCATAAGGAGTCTCGTCCTCCAGCGGGGGCGGGCGCGCCTGAACGTTGGCGCCGGCATCGTGGCTGACTCGGACGCGGACAAGGAGTTCGATGAGACACTTTATAAAGCGGAGGCCGTTCTCAGGGCCGTTTTCGGAGAAGAGGGCGCGCGGCGTTTCCTCGGATCCTGCGGAACTCGCTCTCGAATGCCTGGATGAAGTCTCCTGCTTCGAGACTATGCGAGCCTACGCCGGCGGCGTGTTCCGGCTCGAGCGGCACCTGGAGAGGTTGTCGGGGAGCTGCGCGGGGATAGGCCGCGAACTTCCGCTGTCTCCGCACGTTCTAGCCGCGTGGGTGCGGGAAGCTCTCGGGGAAAGCCGCCTGCGCGAGGCGGTGGTCCGGCTTTCGTTGCATTGGACGGCAAAAGCGTCCGGTGAGGCCGTCGTTCTGGTGCGCGAATGGACGCCGGATCAAAGGTCCAAGGACGGCATCACACTTATCACCGCCGTTTCGCGCAGGCCCTCGCCGAGGTCCCAGGACGCGCAGATAAAATCCTCGCAGTTCATGAACGGCGTGCTCGCCGTGCTCGACGAAGGGGACGGCGACCGGCTGTTATTGGGTCCGCTGGGCACCGTTGCCGAGGGAGTGGTCTCCAATATTTTCATTGTCCGGGGAAAATGCCTTTTGACACCCTCGGTCGCTTCGGGTATTTTAAAAGGTGTCACGCGCGGCGTGGTAATGGAACTTGCGGAGAAAAACGGTCTCAGGGTCACGGAAGCGTTTTTGACGCGCCATGAGATCTACAACGCCGAGGAGTGTTTTATGACCAACACCACTTCTGAGATCCTCCCCGTCATCCGAGTCGACGGCCGCCGCATCGGTGCCGGTCGGCCGGGTCCGATCACTCACCGATTGTGGAAAGCATTTCAAAAAGAAACGAGAGGCGAAAAGTGAAAAGCGAAAAGCGAAAAGTTATTGAGCCACTTCGTGGCCTGGATAGAAGTCGCGTAGCGACTCCACAGTTTTTCACTTTTCACTTTTCGTTTTTCGCTGGATATTTTTTGCCATGAAGGTCAGACGCGCCCTGCTCAGCGTGTACGATAAGACAGGCATCGTTCATTTTGCGAAGGGTTTGCGCGATCTCGGTATCGAGATCATTTCCACCGGCGGCACCGCGGAGCTTTTGCGCGGGGAGAAAGTCGCCCTCCATGAAGTTTCCGAGATCACGAAATTCCCCGAAATGCTGAACGGGCGCGTGAAGACGCTGCACCCGGGCGTGCACGGCGGGCTTCTGGCGATGCGCGACAACGCGCGCCACATGGAAACGCTCGCCGAACACAACATCAAGCCCATCGACCTCCTCGTCGTGAACCTTTACCCGTTCGCCGAGACGCTGAGAGCCAAAAGCGCCGACGCCGAGATCATCGAAATGATCGACATTGGCGGGCCGGCGATGCTGCGCAGTGCCGCGAAAAACCACCGTTTCGTCGCCGCCATCACGGAACCCGCGGACTACGAGGCCGTGCTCGCGGAGCTCAAAAAGAACGACCGCTCGCTTGGTGAGGCCACGCTGAAAACCCTTGCGGCGAAAGTTTTCAGGCTCACTGCTTCTTACGACACGCTGATCGCGGATTATTTTGCTAACCGCAACGGTCAGGGCGCGACGGAGGGCGCCTTTCCGAAAAAGGTATCAATGGTGTTCGAAAAGGTGCAGGACCTGCGCTATGGGGAGAATCCCCATCAGAAAGGTGCCTTGTACGAGTGCCGCGAGGACTCCGCCGGCATCGTGAAAGCCAAGCAACTGCACGGCAAAGAACTCTCTTTCAATAATTTCCTCGACCTCGATGCGGCCTGTCAGATGGTGGAGGCGTTTTCGGAGCCGGCTTGTTCCATTATCAAGCACACGAGCCCCTGCGGGTTCGCCGTCGGCCGCGACGCCTGCGAGGCGTTCAAAAAGGCTTACGCCTGTGACCCGCTCTCGGCCTTCGGCTCCATCATCGGCTTCAACGGCGCCGTCGACGGCAAGACGGCCCAGCGGATCCTCGCGTCCGGCTTCACCGAATGTGTCATCGCGAGGTCCTTTTCCAAGGAAGCGCTGAACCTTTTAAAAACAAAAAAGAACCTGCGCTTGCTCACCAAAGACGCGGACGCGGCCAAGACCAAGTTCGATTTCAAGAAAGTTTCCGGCGGCCTGCTGCTGCAGGACCCGGACCGCAAGGAGTGTGCCGAGGCGGATCTCAAGTGCGTGACGAAGGTGAAACCGAAAAAAAGCGAGATCGAGGACCTTTTGTTCGCTTTCAAAGTGTGTCGTTTCGTGAAGTCCAACGCCATCGTTGTCGCCAAAAAAGGCGCGACACTCGGACTCGGTATGGGTCAGCCGTCGCGCGTGGATTCCTGCGAGACCGCGCTCAAAAAAGCGGGCAAAGCGGCGAAAGGCGCCGTGCTCGCCTCGGACGGTTTTTTCCCGAAGCCGGATTCCATCGCGCTCGCGAAAAAGCGGGGCATCCGGGCCATCATCCAGCCCGGCGGCTCCATACAGGATGAGTCGGTGATCGCGGCTTGCGACAAAGCGGGCATCGCGATGGTGTTCACCGGCATCCGGCATTTCCGTCATTGATGAACTTTTCTGCCGCAAACCTTATCGGCGGCATTATTTTCAGTTCCATCGGATTTGTCGCCTTCGTGTACGGCAAGAAAATGGCCTATTGGCGCTGTATGACGATCGGCATGGTCCTGATGGGTTATTCGTACGTCATTCCCGATACGCGCGCTGTCTACCTCATCGGAGCCGCACTCACCGCTGCCCTTTTTATCTTCCGCGACTAAGCCTTAATGCAATACGAAGAGGCGCTGGCCTACCTTCATTCTTTCACCAATTACGAGAAAGAGACCTCGTTCGCGTATCCGGAGGCGTTCAAACTCGACCGCATGCGCGCGCTGGCGAAGGAACTCGGCAATCCGCAGAACGCCTATGAAAGCGTGATCATCGCGGGCTCCAAGGGCAAAGGCTCGATCGCGGCGATCTTGAGCTCCATCCTCCGCATGGAAAATCTTAAGGTAGGGCTGTACACCTCTCCGCATCTTAAGGACCTCTCCGAGCGCATTCAGGTGAACGGTCTCGAGGTGAGCGCGCTGCGCCTCACCGAAATGACGATGAAGCTGAAAAATATTCTTTCGACGCCATCCTGGAGAAAGGAACCACCGACGTTCTTCGAGATGCTCACGGCGCTGGCCTTTTATCACTTCAAGGAACTGAAAGTGCAGGTGGCGGTGCTCGAGGTCGGTCTCGGAGGCCTTTACGATTCGACGAACATCGCGCCGGCGAAGGTCGCGGGCTTGGCTCCGATCAGTCTCGAACACACGGACATCCTCGGTAAAACCGTGTCCAAGATCGCCGTGCAGAAATGCGGCATTATCAAGGGACGGGAGATAGTGGTCTCGGCACCTCAGAGCGCCGAGGCGGAGGCCGTCATCGCGGACGCCGCGGCATCACGCGAGGCTAAACTCCTTTGCGTCGGAAAAGACATCAAGCTTATCGAGCGCGACTTCGGCGCCGACTTTCAGCGTTTTGACCTGCGGGCGCCGTTCGGGCATTTCCGTGGACTCGAGCTTCGCCTGCGCGGCCGCCATCAAATGGAAAATACGGCCGTGGCCGTCGGCCTGGCAAAAAGCCTGGAGCAGAAAACGCGCCTCGTCGTTTCCGAGGCCGCCATCCGGCAAGGCGTCCTGGATGCGCGCTGGCCGGGTCGGCTTGAAAAAGTGAGTGACCAGCCGGTGACGGTGGTGGACGGCGCACACAACGCCGAGAGCGCCAAAAGAATGATGGAGGGGATCGAGCGCCATTTTGCGCCTTCCGGCGTCGTCGCCATCATCGGCGTCGCAGCCGACAAGGACCTGAAAGGGATACTCCAGGCGATCTCGCCCGGCGTGCGTTTTGTGATCGGCACGAGTTTTGAAAGCCCGCGGGCACTGCCCGCCGAAGCGATCTCCCAGGAGGCGAGGGATCTCGGCCTGAAAACCGAAGCGGAAGCGGACATCGAAAAGGCGCTGGCAAAGGCCGCTGCTTTGGTGAAAGAAGGGGAGCTTGTGCTGGTGGCGGGCTCGCTGTATGTTGTGGGAGAGGTGAAAAACTTTCTGGAACGACGATGAGACGGATCGCCTTCGACCATGAAACGATAGCCGCTATTTCCACGCCGCCCGGAGAAGGTGGCATCGGCATTGTGCGTCTGAGCGGAAAAGAAGCGCTGGCTATTGCCGACAGGATGTTCCACGCCAAAAGCGGAAAAAGGCCTTCGGAGCAAAAACCCTACACAGCCCAGTTCGGCAAGGCCGTGGCTGAAGATGGCCGCGTCATCGACGAGGCGCTGATGCTTGTGATGCGCGCGCCGAAAAGCTACACCTGTGAGGACATGGCCGAGATCAGCGCGCATGGCGGGAGCGCCGTCATGACCGCGATGCTTGAATCGGCTTTGCGCGCTGGCGCACGGCTGGCCGAGCCCGGAGAGTTCACGAAAAGGGCTTTCCTGAACGGTCGTCTCGACCTGATGCAGGCCGAAGCGGTGTTGGACCTCATTCAGTCGAAAACAGAACTGGGCCGCCGCTGGGCGTCCTCACAACTTGAAGGCTCGCTGTCCAAAAAGATCAGGGGGTTGAAGGACGGACTCGTGGAAATACTGAGCCACCTGGAGGCGAGCATCGATTTTCCGGAGGACGACCCGGACACGGATCCCGTGCTCAGTCTGCGACAGCGGCTTCAGACGATCGGGACCGAGATCAGGAGGCTGCTTTCTTCGGCAGAGCTCGGGCTGATGGCCAAGCGCGGCCTCAAGGTCGTGATCTGGGGCAGGCCGAATGTAGGGAAATCGAGCCTGATGAACTGTCTCACGAAGTCTGACCGCGTCATCGTGACCCCTTATCCCGGCACCACGCGCGACGTTGTTGAGGAAGAGATACAGGTGAAAGGTTTTCCCGTGCGGCTTCTCGATACGGCGGGTGTGCAGCACACCGAGCACCCGATAGAAAAAGAAGGCGTCGAGCGCTCTAAAAAGGCGTTGGGTGCTTCGGACCTCGTTCTCTTCGTAGTGGATGCCTCACAGGGGTTCGGGGCCGACGACAGCCTCCTTTTTCAGGAGACCGGTACGAAAAAAATGATCGTCGTCCTGAACAAATCCGATCTGCCGAGCCGCATGCGCCCGGCGCATCTGGAATTGCTGAGAACCGGCGCGGCCGTGCTCGAATGTTCAAGCGTCACCGGACAGGGCATTCAGGGATTGGAAGAAGAAATATTCCGCTTCATTTCGGGAGGCAAGGCCGATATCCCGGAAGAAAGCGTCGTCAGCAGTTTAAGGCAAAAGCGGATCCTGGAAAAAACCGCCGAGTCCCTTGAGCGGGCCCTGCAGGCCCAGCCGTCCCCGGAACTCATCGCTTCTGACTTGCGGGACGCCCTGGATCGCCTAGGCGAGCTCACCGGCGAGGTCTTGAACGACGAAGTGCTAGATGCGCTTTTCAGCCGATTCTGTATCGGTAAGTAGACTTAAAACTAAAAACCAATCCCCTTGCAGTGCCTTGGGGGAATCTATATAATAAGACTTTTCCAGGCTTATCCGATTTCACATTTATGGTCTTAGACAGCACCGATTCCATTTTGAACCAGCTCGGCCGGAACAGGATATTTGTTTCCACCGTGACGGCCTGGGCGTTAGCTCAATTCCTGAAAGTGGTCATCGGTTTGTGGCGTGAAAAACGCTTCAATTTCAAATGGCTGATACGCTCGGGGGGCATGCCGAGTTCTCACGTGGCGCTGTCCATGTGCCTGACAACTTCGATCGGCCTCTATTACGGTTTTGACTCAGGACTTTTCGCAATGGCGCTGGGTTTTGCCGGGATCACGATGTTTGACGCGCAGGGGATACGCCGCCACAGCGGCCGGCAGGCCGAGGTGCTGAATAAGATCCTCGAAGACATTTATACGCACAAAGGACTGCAGGAAGCGCGCCTGAAACAGCTTGTGGGCCACACACCGGTGGAAGTTTACGCCGGCGGCGCGCTCGGGATACTGGTAGCGATCTTATTTTACCGGGGACTGTCTTGAGCAAAAAAACCGTATTCATTTTTCTTTCCGGTATCGTGTTCTGCGCCATCCTCGTGGGTGCGTTCTCGCTTTTTTCGAACAAAGGCTCCAGCGAAGCCGCCCCGGTCCCAGCGTTGCCCACATTGCCCATTCCGACGGAAGACGCGCGGAAGGCCCTGCCGGCGATGCCGATGTCCGTGCCGGGCATTTCTTCTTCAGTCGAAACACCGCTTTTCGCCACTTTTCTTTCCCCGCAGATGGACGCTCATTCCGTGGTTTACGAAGTACAGCCCGGCGACAATCTCACGAAGATCTCGAAGAAACACCACGTGACCGTTGATCTCCTGAAGCGCGTAAACGGCATCAGTGATGCCCTCAAACCCGGAATGAAGCTGAAGGTACCGACGGCCAAGCTCAGCCTTGTCGTCGACAAGTCGCAGAACACCCTGATCCTGAAAGCCGATGAGGAGGTGCTGAAGACTTATGTTTGCGCAACGGGCACGAACAATTCCACGCCTGTCGGTGTTTTCAAGATCACGGACAAGCTCGTGGATCCCACCTGGTACAAGGCCGGGGCCGTCGTTCCGCCCGGAAGCGCGGACAACGTGCTGGGTACGCGCTGGATGGGCATCACGCAGAAAGGGTACGGCATCCACGGCACCACCGAACCCGACAAGCTGGGCCAGCAGGTGACGGCCGGCTGTGTGCGCATGAGGAACGACGAGGTGGAGGAGCTCTATGCCCTGGTCCCTCCCGGCACCGAAGTGACCATCGTCGACTGACATGATCACCGTTTTTGACTTCGAAAAACCGATCTACGAGCTCGAAAAAAAGATCCTGGAGCTCAAGCATCTGAGTTTCAACGGCAACCTCAACCTCCAGGCGGAGGTGAAGAAGCTCGAGACGCGCCTCGGGCGCGTGAAAAAAGAAACTTACGCGGAGCTCACTCCCTGGCAGCGCGTGCAGATCGCGCGGCATCCGAAACGTCCCTACACGCTCGATTATCTCCATTTTATTTTCACTGATTTCGTTGAATTCCACGGCGACCGCACTTTCGCGGATGACAAAGCCCTGATCACGGGCATAGCCAAGCTCGACGGACGCCCGGTGGTGGTGCTGGGCCATCAAAAAGGCCGCGACGCCAAGGAAAACATCATGCGCAATTTCGGCAGTGCCCATCCCGAAGGCTATCGCAAGGCGCTGCGCTTCATGAAACTCGCCGAGAAATTCGACATGCCCATCATCGCTTTCGTCGACACGCCCGGCGCTTATCCCGGTGTCGGCGCCGAGGAACGGGGACAGGCGAACGCCATCGCGCGGAACATCATGGAGATGGCGAGGATCAAGGTGCCCATACTCGTTTTCATCATCGGCGAAGGAGGCTCTGGCGGCGCGCTCGGTATCGCGGTCGGGGACCGCATCCTTGTCCTTGAGAACGCCTATTATTCGGTGATCTCGCCGGAAGGCTGCGCCGCGATCTTGTGGAAAGACAGGACAAAGGCCCCGGACGCCGCCGCGGCTCTCCGGCTGACCGCCAAAGACCTTTTGGAGCTCGAGCTCATCGACGAGGTGGTGAAAGAGCCGCTCGGCGGGGCGCACAGAGACGCGCAGGCCACCGCGGAAGCGATCAAGGCGGCGCTGAAAAAAAACCTGAAGGACATCGAGTCCACCGACCGGCGCTCGCTCGTGAACAAGCGCTATGAGAAATTCCGTTCGATGGGCGTGTTCAAACTTCAACGGCTCGAGAGCGTAGTGGCGGCGGCCACCGCGGAATAAAATTTTTTAGTGAAAAAATCTTTTTCGGTCAAAAGTGAGCTATCAACAGTCTCCCGCGTAAGCGCGGACGCGCTCGCTTTTCTGGCACCTCTGAAGCTGTCCGAGGCAGTGTCGTTCGATCTGCGCCTCTGCCTCGAGGAAGCGTTGATCAACGCGATGAAGCATGGCAACGGGCTCAGGCAGGACCTTCCGGTCGACGTCACCATCGAAGCGGACGACGAGGGAGTGACGATACAGATCGATGACCACGGGAACGGTTTTGACGTGAAAAAGCTCGGCGACTGCACGAAAGGGGACAATCTTTTGCGCGGAGGCGGGCGGGGCGTGCATCTCATGCGCCAGCTGATGGACGAGGTGAAGTTCAATGCGAAGGGCAATAGCGTTCGCATGACGAAGCGGTTGAAGAAAACGGGAGCGAAACAGTAAGGGGGCCGTATGGAAGTGAAATCTTTTCAATTGGACGGGATCACGGTTTTTCAGGTGAGCGGGGAGATCAACATCAGCACTTCACCGGAACTGAGGAAACAGTTCGAAAAACAGCTTCCGAAGAAAGTGCTCGTGAACCTCGAGAACGTGGGTTATATTGACAGCTCGGGACTCGCGACGCTGGTCGAGATCCTGAAGAAAACCCGCTCCCAAGGGGGATCGCTGGGGCTTTCGGGCATGTCGAACAAAGTGCGCAGCCTTTTCGAGATCACGAAGCTCGACAAGCTTTTCACAATCTACGCGAACCAGCAGGACGCCGTTTCGAGTCTGAAGTAAGGTCAAAGAAAGGGTATCCTCTTGTTCCTGGAAGACATCGGTAGGACAACGCAAGGCTTCGTCAAGCAGTCGAAGGACATCGTGACTCTGCTTGGTCAGACGCTGTATTGGATCGTTGTCGGGCCTTTCCGCCAAAAACCCGTTTCCCGCAAGGGAATTTTCATCCAGACGGTGTTCGCGGGCATCGATTCGCTCGCTATTGTTTTCTTCGTTGATTTTTTCATCGGCATGGTGCTGGCTATGCAGTCGGCCTATCAGCTCGAGCAGCTTGGCGCCACGATCTATGTCGCCGCTCTCGTCGGCGTATCGATGACGCGTGAGATCGGCCCCGTGCTCACCTCTCTCGTCATCGCCGGCCGCGTCGGAGCAGCCATCACGGCAGAGCTCGCCACGATGAAAGTCACCGAGCAGATCGAAGCGCTCGAGACCATCGGCTTGAATCCCGTTCGCTATCTCGTGGCACCGAGATTTCTAGCGCTAGTCCTCATGCTGCCCTGTCTCGTCATCCTCGGCGATTTCGTCGGGATGTTCGGCGGTTACGTCGTCGGGACCACTCAGCTGGGCCTCAACCCCGGCCTCTACACGGACACCACACTCAACTTTCTCACTTCGAAAGACATTCTCACGGGGCTCTTGAAAAGCGCCGTGTTCGGCATGATCATCGCGATGATCGCCTGCCACCAGGGCCTTTCGACGGAGGGCGGCGCCGAGGGCGTCGGGCGCTCGACGACGAAAAGCGTCGTCACCTCCTTTATTCTCATCATCATCGCCGACGCGATCCTGACGGCGATATTTTATTTTGCGAAAGCCTGAGACATGAGTGACAAAAAAGAGGTTGTCATCCAAGTAAAAAACCTGGTCAAAAGTTTCGGGACGCGGCGTATCCTGAATGGGGTCTCCGTCGACGTGTACCAGGGAGAGACGCTGGTGATCATGGGAGGTTCCGGCTGCGGCAAAAGCACTTTCCTGCGCCATCTTATCGGCGCGATACGGCCGGACTCGGGTGAGGTGTGGATGTTCGGCAAGAACATCGCGACGGCCAGCGAGGACGAGATGGACGCGATCCGCAAAAAGTTCGGCATGCTTTTCCAGTCTGGCGCTCTTTTTGACTCGATGACCGTGGGCGAGAACATCGCCCTGCCGCTTCGGGAGCACACGGAGCTCGACGAGAACATCATCGGCATCGTCGTGAAGATGAAGCTTGAGCTCGTCGGCCTGCGCGGCTTCGAGCACCTCATGCCCTCACAGCTTTCTGGCGGCATGAAAAAACGCGTTGGCCTCGCGCGCGCGATCGCGATGGACCCGACCATCGTGTTCTACGACGAACCGACGGCCGGCCTCGACCCCGTGATGACCGGCGTCGTCGACAAACTCACCATCGATCTCACGAAAAAGCTGAACATCACCTCGGTGGTGGTCACGCACGACATGAACAGCGTGTTCCGCATCGCCGACCGCATCATCATGCTGCATCAGGGCAACGTCCTCCAGATCGGGACGCCCGATGAGATCAGGCATTCGAAGAACCCGCTGGTCCAGCAGTTCATCACCGGTGAGGCCGAGGGGCCGATATCATTTTTTCAAAAAGGGGACGACTATCTGGAACACCTGACCTCAGAACTCAAAGAATGAACAAGGAGAAAGAATGAAGATCACGAATGAAACCAAAACCGGCATCCTAGTTGTCGTCTGTCTCACCGCGTTGGGCGGCCTGCTGCTGAAGATAGGCAACTTCAACCCGTTGGAAAAGGGCTATCTGGTGAAGGCACGCTTTCACTTCACGGGCGGCGTGAAAGTACACGCACCGGTGTGTCTTGCCGGCGTCGAAGTCGGCGAGGTGAAGGGCATCCGCCTTGTCTACGGCGATGACACGCAGGTGGAGGTCGACCTGTGGCTCGAGGCGGGGGCGAAGCTTCGCACGGATTCCATCGCGTATGCGACGACGCTCGGTCTCATGGGGGAAAAATACATCGAGATCAAACCCGGCACGCAGGGGGAGGCCGTGAAGGATGGCGACCTCATCACCGGCAAGGACCCGATGCGTCTCGAGGACCTGATGGAAACGGGCACGAAGGCGATGACGAACATCGGTGAGGCGGCCAAGAGCGTGAACGGCGTCCTCGTCGACAATCGGCCGAAGATCGACAACATCTTCACCAATCTCGACGAGACCTCGGGCAACTTCCGTGAATTCAGCGAAGACATCAAGTACCATCCATGGAAGGTGTTGATGAAAGGCAAGGAAGTGCCGAAAGAACAGAGGGAAAAAGAAAGAGCCGTTAAAAAATAGGCGTGACGGCCTCGTCAGTTTTTTTCTCCAGATATTGGCGCTACGCGGGTATCTCACTCGCGCTTGTTTTAGTTTCCAGCCTATCCTATTTCCGTGTTTTCGATCTCTACGAACTTCAAACCTATGACTGGCGCTGCCGCCTGCGCGGCGAGCGTCCCGTTTCCAAAGACATCGTCCTCATCGACATCTGGGATGACACGCTCGAGGCGCTCGGCGCCTGGCCGATCGAACGGAGCTATCACGCGGACCTGATCCGCGTGCTCGGCGCCTACGGCGTCAAGGCTGTCGGTTTTGACACGCTTTTTGTGGAGCCGAGGGCAGGTGATGAGGCCGTGGCCCAGGCGGCCAAGGCCGCCGACAACGTCTATTTTGTTTACGCCTTTTACAACCCCCAGCCCGTGGCCGGCCGCTTCATTTCCGAGAAAATGCTCGCACCCCTGATCCCGTCCTATGTCGAGGCGGCCAAGGGCGCGGGACACGTGAACGCGCGCGCGGACATCGACGGAAAAAGAAGGCGCACGTATCCCGTCATCTATCAAGGAGACAAGCCGTATTTTCAGCTCAGTCTGCGCATGGCGATGGATGTGCTCGGTGTCGCCGAAAAAGAAGTGTCCGTGGACGGACGCAGGCTGCGTTTCGGCGACAAGCTTGACCTGCCGCTAGACGACGGCTACCTGATCATCAACTTTGCCGGAAAATGGGAAAAGACTTTCACACATTATTCTTATTATGACATCCTGGCGGCACAGGTCGAGAAAATGCAGGGCCAGACGCCCCGCATCGATCTGAATACGCTGAAAGGCAAATACTGTTTCATCGGCCTCACTTCGCTCGGCTCGCATGATGCCAATGCCATCCCCATCCAGTCCATTTATCCGATGGTCGGTTTGTACGCCAACGTGCTGAATTCCATCCTTGAGAAAGATTTCATTCGCCGCGCGGACCGCCCCCTGAACCTGCTGGTACTCCTTTTTTGGTCGGCCGTCATCGTATGGATGTCCGCGAAACTGAAACCGATGAAGGCGCTCGGGGTGGCGCTTCTCCTACTGCTTCTTTTCGCGGCCGCTGTACTCTTTATTTTCATCCTGTGGGGTTTCTGGCTGGACCTGTTTTATCCATTTATGGTCTTCATCTTGCTCTATGCTGCCGCGACGCTTGGCCGAAGCCTGTTCGAGGTCCGCAAGCGTGAGCTCGTGGAAAACGAGCTCAAGATAGCCAGCCAGATCCAAAAAAGTTTTTTACCCGCAACGCTTCCTGAACAGAAAGGCCTTTCGCTCGCCGTGCACATGAGGCCCGCGAAGGCCGTCGGCGGCGATCTTTACGCGTTCATCCCGCTCGAAGGCGACAGGCTCGGCGTCATGGTTGGCGACGTGTCCGGCAAAGGCACACCCGCGGCACTCTTCATGGCGAAGGCCGTGTCCGAGTTCAAGTTTTCCGCGCGCGACAAGACCGATCCCGCGCAGGCGCTCACGGCGATGAACGAGTCCATTTCTTCCGAAACCACCGGGGGTTTGTTCGTTACTTTGTCGTATGGTATATTCGATCTAAGGAACCAAAAGCTTCTCTTGTCCAACGGCGGACATCTTCCCGTTGTGCTCGCCAATTCGGAGGATCGCACCGAGCTTTTGAGCGGTGAAGAAGGGATGCCCATCGGCGTGATGCCCGGCGTGCTTTTTGCGAATCTGGAGAAGAAGATCCGCCCTGGTGATTGTTTCGCTTTTTATTCGGACGGCGTGAGCGAGGCGCGGGACAGGAAAAAGCAAGAATTCGGGATCGAGGCGCTGGAAGCCGTGCTGCGCGAGTCCCGGAGCCGCACGGCTCAGGATATCCTGGATTACTCGATACGCCGGCTCGACCAGTTCATGGGAAAAGCTGAACAGCATGACGACATTACGCTCATCATTGTCAAAGTGGTTTAAAACATGAAACAAAAGAGCAAGATACTGCTTTTCATTGACGACAAGGCCCTCACCGCCTCGGTCAGCAAAGAACTTCAGAAGCTCCACTGTGTGCTCTTGTTCTCAAAAGAAAAGCACATGCGCACCGTGTTCGACGAAGTGCCTCATCTGATCGTCGTGGACGAGAATTTCAAGGACGGCGAGGGACAAAGCGTGGCGCTCGACATCAAGAACGACGTGGTGCTGCAGTACATTCCGATCATCCTGCTCCATCGCCACGGCGAGCCCGTGTCGAACCGTTTTGGCAAGATCGATCACTGCGTCTCAAAAGAACAGGTGCACAAACTGCTCGTTTCGACGGCCAAAGAGGTTCTCACTAAAAATCACAACGAGCTGGACCTGAATCCGCTCACTTCGCTGCCCGGCACGCGCTCGACGGTGCTGCACATCGAACAGGCGATACGCTCACGGAAGCTTTTCGCCGTGTGCTGCATGGACCTTTCGAATCTCTTTGCGTTCAACAGCGCCTACGGCGACGCTCGCGGCGACGATATCATCGTGCGCCTGAGCGAGGTCGTGAAAGATGTGCTCAAGTTCCGAGGCACGCCGGACGATTTTCTCGGACATCTCGGTGGCGATGACCTTATTCTCCTCACGCCTTCGGATCATGCCGTCGCAATCTGTGAGGCCGTCATCCAGAAGTTCGATTCCATTATCACGAGTTTTTACGACCCGCACGACCGTGAGCAGGGCTATCTAGTCCAGAGAAACCACGACGGCGCCCTGACCCACTACGACATCATGAGCCTGAACATCGCCATCGTGCACAACGATCACATGCCGCTCAACGAGATGTCGCAGATCAGCCGCATCGCCGGCGAGCTCATGAAGTACATGAAGACGCGCCAGGGTTCAAGCTTCATGAAAGACAGGCGCCAACGCAACGAGCGCCTGGACTCCGGAGACCAGCGCCATGAGATCCATTTTCCGGGCAAGGCCGGCCTTATTCTCGCAGGGGACGGTCTCGACGAAAAGGTCACTTCTTTCAAGGAAAACGTGCTGAAACAGAAGAAGATCCGCTCGGTGTACCAATCCATCGTGGACCTAAAAACGAAAAACATCGTCGGTTATGAGGCGCTCACGCGTGCGGTGACCGATTTTCCACCGGACGAGGCGACGCTGCTTTTCACCATCGCGCGCGAGTCCGGCAACGTGAAAGAGCTGGACAAGATCTGCGTCGAATGCGCGCTGAAGAACGCCCAAAAACTTTCCTTGGACAAGAAGCTTTTTCTCAACCTGAACCATGAAACGCTGATCGACCCGCGGTACATGCGCGCGCTTTTTTCGGAAAAAGGGGTGATCGGCTATAAAAGCCTCGTGATCGAAGTGACCGAGCAAAGCATCTTGCGTTCTTTTGACAAGATTCGCGACGCGCTCATGGAACTGAAAGACCAAGGAGTGTCCGTTGCCATCGATGACGTGGGCGGCGGGGCGGTGAGCCTGCGTGATGTCGCCACCCTGAAGCCCGATTACATCAAATTTGACCGGTCTCTCATCCGGCAGATCGACACAAGCACCACCAAGCAGCAGATCGTCCTTTCGATGATACTCTTTGCCAAGGGCATCAACGCCATCACCACCGCCGAAGGCATACAAACCAAGGAGGAGTACGAGGCCGCGCTTATGTGCGGCGTCAACCTGGGCCAGGGCTACTTTTTTGCCAGGCCAGGGGAGCTTCCCGAGTCTTGAGAGGGGAGTTAATAGAATAAAAATTATTAATTTGTGCACCAGAATTTGTATTTTGAAAGCGCATCATGTATAATAATCGCAACATAGGGGATCGGGAACACGTTTAATGCAAACGACTTCTAAAAACCAAAAGGGCGGGCGGCTCACCAACTACATGGAGGAGCTGGCTGCGGATATTTTGCATGACCTACTGGCCAAGCACCGCGCCGAGTTCTCGGCGGCAGCCGTCCGGGACATCAAGGCCCTCGCGTTGAACCGCCTCTGGCCTATGTACACCACCTCTTCTACGGGCAGGAACTTCCTCAAGAAAGTTGTCGTCGAAGACCACGTCACTAAAGACGTCATCCGTGAGCTACGCGTAGCCATGGATATTGTTCGCGCGAATCCTCACAAGTAGTTCCCTCGTTTCAGTTCATTTTTAGTCTGTTTCCCAAATAGCCGGTAGTATAATATCGGCATGTCGCTGAACCTTTTCGTATCCCCGCCCGGAACTGGAAAAACCTATCACTGCATCGAGCTCTTCAAAAAAGAGATCTTGAGGTCCAAGGCCGGCATAGACAGCCGGTCTTTTTTTATTTTGCCGAGCCGCGAGCACGCCGAACGCGTGCAGAACCTTCTCTTGAAGACCGATGTCCCCGGACTTTTCAACGTCCACATCCTGACGATCAACGAATTCACGGCCCGGGCGCTAGGCCCTTTCGCCGGCGTTTACCCGTCCGATTCCATGCGGCGCTCTATCTTGCGCGGCATCCTCGAATCTCCCGACTGTCCGCCGCTGCCTTATTTCGACGCGGTGCGAAATTTCCGCGGCTTTCACGCAGTGCTTTCGGATTCGATAGGTGAATTCAAAAGCAGCCTGCTTTCCGTGCGGGAGTTCGAAAAACGCGCGCAGCCTCTTTTGAAGGACGCGGCGTTCCGCATGAAATTCAAGGACTTCAGCATCGTCCTCAAGCAGTACGAGGCGCGTCTAGAGACGCTTGGGCTGTGCGAGCCGGAGGACGACTTCGGCGAACTCGTGGCCTCGCCCCGGCGTTTCCGCGAAATGGACCTTGTGATCTTCGACGGTTTCCATCATTTCACCCGCGCTCAAAGGCGCCTGCTCGCGGCCGTGGCGCGCGGCGCCGGGCAGGTGGTGGTCACACTGACACTGCCGCGCGATGCCGTGCGGCGCGGAGCCTTCGAATACCCGGCGAAGACGCGCCGCTTTCTTCTCGGGGTTGGTTTCAGAGAGCGCTCGGGACTTTTCCCCGTCAACCGCCGCACCCAAGATGCGGCGCTCCTGCATCTTGAGCGCCACATTTTTTCTCCGAAGGCCGTTCAGGCGTCCGCGCCCACGTCGGTGCGCATGATCGAGACTCCCGGCAGGAGGCAGGAGATGCAATGGGTGGCCCGGGAGATACGCCGGCTTTACCGGAACATTCCGGACCTTGCCTACAGCGACATCTGTGTCATATTCCGCAGGATCGGTGCTTATGAAAAAGTGATAGACTCGGTTTTTTCCGACGCCGGCGTACCCGTGCATATTCATGAGAGAAAAAAGCTGATCGAGCAGGGCCTTGCGCACACGCTTTGCCGTTTTCTGGACTTGCTGTTGCAAGGTTGGAAGCGCGCCGATGTTCTGCATATCCTGAAATCCGGCTATTTTTCTCCCGCAGCGCAGGCCGACATGCTCGCGCTCGAAGCCGTGGTCATCGGAGAGCGCGTGCTGGAAGGGCAGGCATCCTGGCAGGCGCTTCTGGAAAGAAAGGATATCCCGGCGGTGGCGCGTGATGCGCTGAAAAGACTGATACAGCATGCGGACGCCGTTACGCAGGCTAAAAATGGTGGGCAATTTTCAGAAGCGCTGAATGGTTTTATCGGAGGGCTCGACATCGCCGTGGAAGATCCTGGCGATGCGCAGGCGCTGCGCTCCGTACAGGCACTGCTCGAAAAAGCGAAGAGAGCCTTCTCCGGTGCCGCTCTGCAGGACCTGCGCGATTCGCTGGAGTCCGCGCTTTTTTCGCTGCGGCCGAAGGGCAAGAACCGCGTCCAGGTCTATGACGCCGTGATGGCCTTGCCCAAGGAGTACCGAGTGGTGTTCATGCCGGCGATGCTGGAGAACGCGTTCCCGAAGGCCGTGCAGGAAGACCCCGTTTTCAAGGACGCGGAGCGCCGCGTCCTGAACGCGCGCGATCCCGTGCTCGAAGAACGCGTGTGGCGCGAAAGCGGTGAGCGCTACTTTTTCTACATGGCCGTTACGCGCGCGAGCGAAAAACTCTATTTTTCGTACCCGGCCCAGGACGAGGAAGGGCGCCCGGCCCTGTCCTCTTTTTTTCTAGAAGAGGTGCGCGCCTGTTTCAAGGAACTGCCTGTTGAGCGTCCGTTGGAGCGTGTTTTCGCCGCGCCCGAAGAGTGGGAGACCGGGCGCGAAGTCTCTCAGGGCCTCGCGCACGCGTTCATTGGCGGTGGCATCCGGGACGCCGCGCTCAGGCGCCGCCTCGATCCGCTTTTCGCAGCGTGGAAGAAAAAAAACGTGTTCCACGCCATTTTGCGCGAGGCGGCACCCGAGGTGCATGCCGAGCTTCGCGACACTCGCGCCCTCGAGATCTTCTCGAAGAGCTCGCATTTCAGCGCCACGCGCCTCGAGACCTATGCCACCTGCGCTTTCAAGTATTTCTGCGACCGCGTGCTGTGCCTCAAGCCACCGCGCGAAGGACGGGAAAAACTCGAAATGGGTAGTCTCCTGCACGCCGCGCTCGAA
>CAZTBX010000007.1:0-4171 GCA_964612035.1 uncultured Planctomycetia bacterium | reverse complement strand
ACTTGTCGAGGACCTCGTGAATGCGGAGATAGCCAAAAATATAAAGCTGAATAAAAAGGTCATGTCCAAGGATGAGGCCGTGAAAGAAGGGGCGATAGCTTTTTTCGGTGAAAAATACGGCGACGAAGTACGCGTCGTGAGCGTCGGAGACTTTTCAAAAGAACTTTGCGGCGGCACGCACCTTGAGTCCACGGGACAGATCGGTATTTTCAAGATCGTGTCCGAAGGGTCCATCCAGGCCGGTGTGCGGCGTATCGGGGCCGTGACAGGCCGCGCGGCGGTGGAACTTGCGCAGGCCGAACAGGCGGAATTGAAAGCGCTGGTACGCGAGTTTGGCGCCAAAGATGCAGAACGATTGCCCCAGATCTTAGAAGATGCCAAAAAGGCCTCGGGCAGTCTGAGAGATCGGCTTCAAGGTTTAGTAGACACGAAGATGAAGTTGGAGTCCAAGCAGATGCTCCAAAGATCTCCTGAGGTCAACGGCGTAAGGATCGTCGCGCTGAGCACGCCCGGCGCTGACGTGGATCTGATCAAAAAAAGTTATGAGTACTTGAAATCACAACCACTCCCTTTTGCAGCGCTTTATGAATCCGCAGGTCGGGATAAGTTTACTTATGTGGTCATGGGTAGCGGTGGTTTGGTGCAGCAAGGTTTTAACGCAGGAAACATTGTGAAGGAAATTGCTAAAGAAGTGGATGGTTCAGGAGGCGGACGGCCAGATTTCGCCGTTGGTGGAGGCAAGAATATTGGTAGGGCAAAAGAAGCTTTTGAGTTTGGAAAAAAAACTATCAAGAAAGAGTTAGATGCGTTGTTTTCTAAATAATCGAGCGACGGGTGACAGTACCCGTCGCCCCAGGGTGAAACGGCAATGAGAGTCATCAAGCCTTCGAGCAAGGAGTTTCAAAAACTTTTCAACCGCTTCGCTTGCCGCAACCCGCGTGTCGAGGATAAGGTACGCCACATCCTGAACGACGTGAAGGCGTATGGGGATGACGCGGTGATCCGCTACACGCGCAAGTTCGACAAGGTGAAACTCACGCCGCGCGAACTGCGCGTCACCGAAGGCGAGATCAACGAAGCTTACCAGAACATCAGCCCCGATTTCGTGTCCATGCTGAAAGTCGCCGTCGAAAACGTCAGCCAGTTTTACAAAAAGAAGACCAAGCGTTCGTGGAAGACGCTGAACGTAGACGGCGTGATCCTGGGCGAAAAGGTGAGGCCGCTTGAGTCTGTCGGCGTGTACATCCCGTCCGGCACAGTGCCTCTGCCGTCCACGGTTTACATGACGGTGCTTCCGGCGAAACTTGCCGGAGTGGAAAAAGTGTATCTCATCACGCCGCCCAATAAATATAAGAGTGTCGATCCGCATATCCTCGTTGTCGCGAATCTCCTCAAAGTCGACGGTGTGTTCAAAGCCGGCGGAGCTCAGGCCATTGGCGCTTTCGCTTTTGGCACGAAAACCATTCCACGCGTTGATAAAATTATCGGTCCCGGCAACGCGTATGTCGCCGAAGCCAAACGGCAGGTGTTCGGCTACTGCGATATCGACATGGTGGCCGGCCCGACGGAAGTCGTGATACTCGCGAACGACTACTCGGACCCTGATTTTGTAACGGCGGATCTTCTAGCGCAAAGCGAGCACCACATGGGCACTTCGATACTCGTGACGACTTCTAAGCGCCTGGCGAAGATCATCTCCAAGGTGCCGGCACGCGGCTACATCGTCATCGTGAAAAATATGAAGCAGGGTGTTGACGTGCTGAATCAGATCGCACCCGAGCACGCGCAGGTGATGGTGAAAAACCCCCAGCGCATCATCAAAGACATCAAGCACGCGGGCGCCATTTTCATCGGCTCCTACACGCCCGTCGCCGTCGGCGACTACGTCGCGGGCCCCAGCCACGTGCTTCCCACAAGCGGCACGGCGCGCTTTTTCTCGGGGATATCCCTGCAGGACTTTCTGAAAAGCTCGCACGTCATTTCCTACAGCCGCAAGGCGCTGGAAAAAGTGAAGGCGCCCATCGAGTACCTGGCCAATCTCGAGGGCCTCGTGAAGCATATGGAATCCGTGAAGATCCGATTCGACAAAAAATGAGCCCGAAAGGACGCATGAAAAAAAGAGTCGCCGAACTGAAACGAAAGACCAAAGAAACCGACATCGTGGTCCGCGTGGACCTGGACGGCAAGGGCAAAGCGCGCGTGGACACGGGCATCGGATTTCTCGACCACATGCTGGAGACGCTCGCCAAGCACGGCCTTTTTGACATTCAGGTCAAAGCCAAAGGCGATCTGCACATCGATGCGCACCACACCAACGAAGACGTGGCCATCGCGCTCGGCGAATGTTTCAAGAAAGCGCTGGGCGACAAGCATGCTATACGGCGCTTCGCGGATTTCCGCGCGCCGCTCGACGAGGCGCTGGCCCAGGTGCGCGTCAGTCTCGATGTGTCTGGCCGCGGGTCTTTTCACATGCACACGCATCCCAAGACGCGCTGGGTGGATCACCCGGCGCTTCGCGCCCAAAAAAACCGCGGCGGTTATACGCTCGCGGATGCGAAACATTTTTTTGAATCTTTCGCCACGCACACGGGAGTGACGCTGCACCTCGACTTCATCGCCGGCGAGCAGCCGCATCACCTCATCGAGGCGTCTTTCAAGTCCCTCGCCAAGGCGCTGGACTGGGCCACGGGTGTGGACGAGCGCGTGAAAGGCGTGCCTTCGACGAAGGGAAAACTTTGAGTAAAATTGTCCTCGTCGATTATGGCATGGGCAATCTGTGCAGTGTCGAGAACGCGTTCCTGAAGAACGGCGCGCGCGTCCGCATCAGCTCCAAGCCTCGCGACATCGAAAAAGCCGAAAAGATCGTGCTGCCGGGCGTCGGCGCTTTCACGCAGGCCATGCATGAGCTGAAGAAACGCCGCCTCGTCGAGCCGCTTCGCGAGAAGATCCAAAGCGGCACGCCTTATCTCGGCCTCTGCCTCGGCCTTCAGCTTCTTTTTTCGCGCAGCGAAGAAGGCGAGCGCGTGAAGGGCCTCGATATCATTCCCGGAGAGGTGCGCCGCTTCCGCGGCGATCTGAAAGTCCCGCATATCGGCTGGAACCGCCTTTCGGTGCGCGCCAAAAAATGCCCGCTTTTGAAAGGCGTCGAACGGGAGGACTTTTTTTATTTCGTGCACTCCTATTACGGAGTGCCCAAGGACAAGAGCTGGGTCGCGTCGACGACGGACTATGGCGTGAAGTTTTGTTCTTCGGTGTGGAAAGGGCAGGTATTTGCCACACAATTCCACCCCGAGAAAAGCCAGCGTTCCGGTCAAAAGCTGATCCGTAATTTTATCCGCATCCCATGATCGCTATTCCGGCCATTGATCTCAAAGGCGGCCGCGTGGTGCGCCTTTTGCACGGGGACTTCAAAGAAGAAAAAGTTTATCCCCAAAAACCCGGAGAGGCCGCGCGGCAATACCAGTCCGAAGGCGCCGAGCGCCTGCACGTCGTCGACCTCGACGGTGCTCTCAAAGGGGCCCCGGCCAATCGGGACGGGGTCGAGGCGATATTGAGATCGGTGAAAGTTCCCATTGAAGTGGGCGGCGGCATACGCGACATCAAGACGGCCGTCCGGTATCTCGACATGGGCGTGCGCTGGGTGATACTCGGCACCCAGGCTTGCCTCGATGAGGGTTTTTTGCGGGAGGCGCTGGGCGAGCTTGGAGAGCGGGTGATAGTCGGGATAGACGCCATGAACGGGCTTATCGCCACCGACGGCTGGACGCGCGTCACAAAAATGAAAGCGCATGACCTGGCCAAGCAGGTCGAGGCTTTGGGTGGGAAAACCGTGATCTACACGGACATTTCCAAAGACGGGGCGTTGAAAGGGCCGAATATCCCGGAGATCGAAGCGCTGAGCAAAGCGGTGGCGCTTCAGGTCATCGCTTCCGGGGGCGTCAGCTCGCTGGACGACCTGAAGCGTCTCAAAGCTCTCGGCCGCGAAAACATCATCGGCGTCATCATTGGTAAGGCGCTTTACGAAAACAAATTTCAATTGAAGGATGCGCTGAGAACATGCTTGCAAAACGGGTGATACCCTGTTTAGATGTCAAAGAAGGCAGAGTCGTTAAAGGACGGCAGTTCCTCGACTTAAGAGATGCCGGCGACCCGGTAAAATGCGCGATGTACT
>CAZTBX010000006.1:0-7006 GCA_964612035.1 uncultured Planctomycetia bacterium | reverse complement strand
GGCGTCTCCCCTGCTATTTAGCTTACACTTCGGGGTCAGACCCTTAAGCTTATCTCCACCGAGGGTCTGACCCCATAGCCCTCGAAAAAGATGCAAATCGCAAAGGAGAGAATGGGTGAGAGGCTTGGACTAAATTAAACTAGCCAGCGGGTGGCTCGCGTTGTTCGAGAGCGACGTTGACGAGGCGAGCGCCACGGAACACTGACTTCTAACACCGCGAGCCGAGTCATCGAGTCTGATTTTCCTCGGCGGGGAAAATCAGACGGTCTATCGAGAACATTGTGAGACGCCCGCTGGCCCTAGATCAATTTTAAGCTTGGTGCGACGGCTCGGAGCAAAAAAACGGGGTCGCCCTGAAGTGTGTTCGCTGGTATAATGCCCCCATTATGATCTCTTGTCTTGATCTCGAAGGCGTGCTGGTCCCGGAAATATGGATACAGGTCGCTAAAAAAACCGGTATTCCGGAGCTGAGGCTCACCACACGGGACATTCCCGATTATGATGCGCTTATGAGGCGGCGCATCGCCATCCTGAAAAAGCACGGATTGCGCCTGGCCGATATCCAGCGCGTCATCGCCGGCATGAGCCCCTTGCCGGGCGCCAGGGCCTTCCTCGACAAGCTTCGCGCGCGCCGCCAGGTCATCATCCTCTCCGATACTTTTTATGAATTCGCGATGCCACTGATGAAAAAGCTCGGTTACCCTGCACTTTTGTGCAACTGGCTCGAGGTGGACAAGCACGGATTTATCCGCAGTCATAAGCTTCGGCAAAAAGGGGGGAAAGAGAAGGCGGTACTCGCCTTGAAAAACATCGGTTTCCGCGTGGTCGCCGCCGGCGACTCCTACAACGACATTGCCATGCTGAAGGCGGCGCATGCCGCGGTGTTGTTCAATCCGCCCGCCCGCATCGCCAGACAGTTCCCGCGCTTCCGCGTCGTCCGTTCCTATCTAGCACTCCTAAAAGCTCTCACCGCCTGAGAATGAAACGCGTCCGCATCCTTTCGTGGAACGTGAACGGCGTCCGCGCCATTCTGAAAAAGAATTTCCTCCCGTGGCTGAAAAAAGAGTCCCCGGACGTTCTCTGTCTCCAGGAAACCAAGGCGCAGCCTGGCCAGCTGGCACCCGAGATCCTGCACCCGCCCGGTTACGAGGCGGTGTGGAATTCCGCCGAGCGGCTCGGTTACAGCGGTGTCGCGACGCTGAGCGCCAAAAAGCCGACGGCCGTCACGCGCGGCCTCGGCGTGCCGCGCTTCGACAGCGAGGGGCGTGTGCTGCTCACGGAGTTCCTGGAATTCACGCTGCTGAACATTTATTTTCCGAACGGCAAGATGAATGCCGAGCGTTTACGCTACAAAATGGATTTTTATGAGGAGTCACTGCGCACTTTCGTCCGGCTGAAGAAAAAGGGAAAGAAGCTCGTGATCTGCGGCGACTACAACACCGCGCACAAACCCATCGACCTGAAGCGCCCGAAAGAGAACGAGGATGTCTCCGGTTTTCTCCCGATGGAAAGGGAATGGATGGACAGGCTCTCGGCGGCCGGTTTTATCGACACTTTCCGGGTGTTGCACCCCGACGAGCCGGACCAGTTTTCCTGGTGGGACCTGCGCACCGGCGCCAGAGAGCGGAATGTCGGTTGGCGCATCGACTATCATTTTATCTCCGAAAACCTGCACCCGAACCTCGACGACGCCTTCATCTTGCCCGAGGTGACAGGCTCGGACCATTGCCCCGTGGGGATCACGCTTAAATTCGCTTAATTTTAGCCAGGATCGCAAAAGCCCTGTAACATGTTTTTAACATTGCTGACAATATTTCGTTATGCCGAAAAGCTATCCTTTAGGCATTAAACTTGACAGCCGGGGAGGCCTGAAGTAACTTAGGCGAATTGACCTCCAAAATGACGGCTTCAAAAGCAAAAAACCACACCCATTTACCTACAGCGGCACAGGAGAATTATGGCGACGCAAGACATCACAAGGGTTTTGAGTTCCAACGGAAAAGGCGGGCATAAAATGGCCGCGCGGCAGAATGCTCAAGAGATTTTTGCGTCGAACGTTTTCAATGACCGCACGATGAAGCAGACACTGCCCAAAGACACCTACAAGGCTTTGAGAGAAACCATTGAGAGAGGCGCCCCGCTTTCTCTAGAAGTCGCCAACACCGTTGCTAGCGCGATGAAGGACTGGGCCATTGAAAAAGGCGCCACGCATTACACGCACTGGTTCCAGCCTCTCACCGGCCGCACGGCCGAAAAACATGATGCCTTCATTTCTCCGACACCGGACGGCGGCGTCGTGATGGAGTTCTCCGGCAAGCAGCTCATTCAGGGTGAGCCGGACGCCTCTTCGTTCCCAAGCGGCGGATTGCGCGCGACCTTCGAAGCGCGCGGCTACACGGCCTGGGACTGCACCTCGCCGGCGTTCCTGAAAGAGGACGCTTCCGGCAACGTCACGCTTTGCATCCCGACGGCGTTCTGTTCCTACACGGGTGAAGCACTGGACAAAAAGACGCCGCTTCTGCGTTCGATGGAAGCCGTGTCCCGCCAGGCACTGCGTGTGTTGAAAGTGCTGGGGAATACCACCTCACGCAAAGTCTATTCCACCGTCGGCCCCGAACAGGAGTACTTCCTGATCGACAAGAAATACTACGACCAACGCCTCGACCTCATCACTTCGGGCCGCACGCTTTTCGGTGCGCCGGCCCCGAAAGGACAGGAGCTCGAAGATCAGTATTTTGGCGCCATCAAGGACCGCATCTCGGCGTTCATGAGAGACCTGGACATCGAGCTTTGGAAAATGGGGGTGCTGGCGAAGACCAAGCACAACGAAGTGGCGCCCGCCCAGTATGAAATGGCCCCGATATTTTCGACGACGAACATCGCCGTCGACCACAATCAGCTCGTCATGGAGACCATGCAGAAAGTGGCGCTTCGCCACGATCTCGTGTGCCTGCTCCATGAAAAACCGTTCGCGGGTGTGAACGGCTCGGGCAAGCACAACAACTGGTCTTTGGCCAGCGACGACGGGCACAACCTACTTGAGCCCGGCAAGACGCCGCATGACAACGAGCAGTTCCTCGTTTTCCTCAGCGCTCTTATCATTGCCGTGGACAAGCACGCGGACAAGCTCAGAGCGAGCGCCGCCAACACCGGCAACGACCTGCGCCTTGGCGCTAACGAAGCGCCTCCGGCCATTATCTCGATATTCATGGGCGAAGAGCTCACGGACATCCTGACGGCGCTCGGCAAAGGCAAGAAGGCCTCGTCCAAGGGACAGCATTATCTGCATATCGGCGTTGACACGCTGCCGCAGCTTCCAAAAGACAACACCGACAGGAACAGGACCTCGCCGTTCGCCTTCACCGGCAACAAGTTCGAGTTCCGCATGGTGGCGTCCTCGGCCTCTATCGCCGGACCCAACGTGGTGCTCAACACCATCGTGGCCGACGCGCTGGATGAGCTCGCGACACGCCTTGAGAAGGCCAAGGACATCAACAAGGAAGCCGCCGCCATCGTGAAAGACGCCGTCATCAAGCACGGCCGCATCATTTTCAACGGCAACAACTACACCGAGGAATGGGTGAAAGAGGCCAAAAAAAGAGGCCTTTCCAACATCCGCTCCACGGTCGAGGCCCTTGCCTCCATGGCTACCCCCGAAGCCGCGAAGCTTTTCTCCAAGCACAAAGTGCTTTCCGAGAAAGAGCTGCACTCGAGACACGAGATCTATCTCGAGAAATACGCCAAGGATATCAACATCGAGGCGCAGGCGTCCATTCAGATGGTCAAAAAGCAGTTCGTGCCTGTGGCCATCGAGTTCTCTTCGCGTCTTGCGCAGAGCGTCGGCCAGCTGAAAGGCGCCGGCGTTCAGGCCAAGGTTCAGAAGGTTCTTCTGGTGCGCGTGAACGGGCTTCTTGAGTCAGCGACGAAAAAGCTGGCTGACCTCGAAGCCGTACTGAAAAAAGCCCAGGGTGAGCACGAGGCCGAAGAAAAGGCCGAGAGCTATCGTGATAAAGTGGTTCCTGCCATGAACAGCCTGAGAGCGGACATCGACGTGCTCGAGACCATTGCCCCGGCTGAACTATGGCCTGTTCCTACTTACGCGGAAATGCTTTTTAAGCTTTAAAAAAGCGCCTGTAAAGATAAAAAACCCTCAGTCGGGCATCCGGCTGAGGGTTGTTTTTTGCTTTACCTTTTACCCCTGTGAGTTATAATTCAAGTCGATTAACTTACGAAAGGACACATGGCCTACCGCTCGCTCTACAAGACCGACCACCTCACAGACCGTGAGCGGAAAAACATCATTCTCCTCGACGTGATCCGGCGCAACGGCCCCATCGCAAAAACCGACATCTCCCGGATCACCCAGTTCAATATTGTGACCGTCTCTAATTATGTAGAACATTATATTGACCAAAAACTCGTCATCGAGAAAGGTCTCGATATCTCGAGCGGTGGCCGTAGGCCGGAGCTGGTAGAGCTCAATTCCGAGTGGGGGCATGTCATCGGCGTCGAGATAGGTCCCACGCATGTCATCGTGATCATTTCCAATCTGGCGCCCGCCATTCTCCACAAGCTCAAGATCAAGCGACCTGCCGGGCACATGGAAGTGGTGATCGCCGAGGCCGTGAAGCTCGTGCGCCGCGTCATCGACGAGTCCAAACTGCCTATGGAAAAGTTGAAGGGGATAGGCCTGGGCATCTCGGGTGTCATCGACCGCAGCGCGGGCACCATCCGCGACACCGACGCCGTCCGCGGCAAAACCGTAGGCAGTTTTGAGACGGCAAAAGGGATACTCGAAAAAGAATTCAACGTGCCCGTATCCGTGGGCAACGATGCGAGCCTGGCCGCGCTCGCCGAGAAAAAGCTGAGCCTACGCATCGACGACGAGAACGTGCTTTATTTTTATTCCGACGTAGGGAGTGGGATCATCGCCAACAACGACCTTTTCTGGGGCTCCAGCTGGAGTGCCGGTGAGCTGCAGCTCAACCTTGAAAACCTCGACGGCCTGAACCTCGAGCCGTGGGTGGGCAAAACTGATTTTTTTAGATCCGAAGGACTTGATCTCGGCCTCACGGCCCGCGCCAAAGAGGCGCTAAAAAAAGACGCGAAGTCCAAGATCTATGACCTAGCCGGAAAAGATCTAGAAAAAGTGGACGTCGCCATGGTTTTCGAGGCCGCCAAAAAAGGCGACGCGCTCGCGATGAGCCTCGTCGAAGAGGCGAGCACGCGGCTTGGCCTAAAAGTCGCGTATCTCACAAATTTTTTCAACCCAGAAGTGGTGGTGCTCGGCGGCGGTGTCGAAAGGGGCGGTGAGCTCGTGCTCAATGCCGTGCGGCATGTCGTGAAGCAGGTCGTGATGGACGAGGCGTCGGGCATCGTGAAGATCATTTTGTCCCGCCTGGGAGAAGACGCCGTGGCTTACGGGGCCGTGTGCCTCGTGACCCAGGAGCTCTTCGCGGAGGTTTGATATGAGCGTTATTTCGAAGCGCCGCTTGCTCGACCAGATCGAGCTCAACGACCACGAGAAGAAAAATCTCCAGATCCTCGACACCATCCGTAAGAAAGGTCCTATCGCCCGCGCCGAGATCTCGCGCCTCATCGGTCTCAACATCGTGACGGTCACTAGCTATGTTGATCAGTACATCAAGAAGGGGGTCATCAAGGAGGTCGGCATCGACGTCTCAAGCGGTGGCCGCAAGCCTACGCTTGTTGATCTCAACCCTTCGGCCGTGTATCTCATTGGCGTCGGCCTCAACATCGTCGACATGATCGCGGTGTTGTGCAACCTGAAAGGCGACATCATTTTCAGCGTGAAAAAAGACCGCCCGCTCCAGTCCGGCGAGGCATTGGTGCGTTCCATGATCACGCTGGTGGAAGAGCTGCTCCAAAAGTCCAAAGTGGACACCGGCAAATTGCACGGCATCGGTATCGGTATGCCGGGTATTTTCAACCGCGACACGAGCTCGGTGCGCTGGCCGGCCGGCCTTCTCCAGGAAGACGTTTCGATCACGGTCTCCATCCACGGCATTTTTGAAGAAAAGTTCGGCATTCCGACCATCGTTGACAACGACGCCAACGCGGCCGTTTTCGGCGAGGAGTGGTACGGAAAAGGCCTTGGCGTTCAGCACGCGATCTACCTTTATTCGGCGGCCGGCTGTGGGTTCATGATCAACGGCCAGATATTCCGCGGCGCCAGCGGCTGCGCGGGTGAGTGGCTGTTCGAAGAAAAGGACAACCCCCTGCCGGCCCTGGTCGAGGCGTACAATTCCGGCAACTGGACCATCGATCTCGGCATCGGGGTGCAGGCGCAGACCCGTCATAAGGAACACCCGGATTCCAAGATCTACGCGCTGGCCGGCGACCCCAAAAAAGTCACGATCTTGGATGTCATCAAGGCCGCCGAGGCCGGCGATGCTTTTGCCAATCAGCTTCTGAAAGAAGCGGGGGCCACGCTGGGTCGAAAGGCCGCGTTCCTCGTGAACCTCTTCAACCCCGAGATCCTCGTCATCGGCGGCGGTATCGAGGTGGCGGGCCTGCCGTTCTTCGAGGGGGTGCGCGAGACCATCAAGAAGGCCGCCATCCCCGAGGCCTCGGATAAACTGCGCATCATCCCGTCGGCCCTCGGCGAGAACGGTGTGCCGCTGGGTGCCGCGGCGCTTGTGGCGCAAAACTATTTCATCAGCGTCTGATGGAAAACCGCACCTGTCTTTTCTGCAATTCGGCGTTCACCCCCAATAAATATTCGGCCAGGCAGAAGATCTGCTCCAAGCCCGAATGTCAGAAGCGCCGCCAGCTGGAGAGCATGAAGCTCTGGCGCGAACGCAACCCCAATTATTTCAAGTACGACGAATCCAAGGGCCTCGTATGGCTCGAGACTCAGCGGCGGCGTTCGAAGCTGTGGCGCCAGAAAAATCCCGACAAAGTACGCGCGTACCGCCAGTCTCACAGCGAGGAATACCGCGTGTATATGCGCGAGTACATGAGGCAGTACCGGGAAAAAAGAAAA
>CAZTBX010000005.1:0-8737 GCA_964612035.1 uncultured Planctomycetia bacterium | reverse complement strand
AATCCCCAAATCTGCCATAATCGGCTGCAGGAATACCGGCATCTTCGCCACAAGCGGCGTCATCAGTGCATGCGCGGCCATGGCGGGTGCCGGCGAAACACCGAGCCCGGTCTGACTGAGCAGTATCTTCTCGTAACGCCTCATGTTGGTCTCGCCCAGGATCTGAGGCGTAATGCATATATAGGAAACGCCGCGCGCCTTCAGGAGGGCTTTCAGGTTCGAGCTGTGATAACCGCCGGTGATGAGGGCTGCCTGGGACTGCTTTTCCTCGTCCATCTTGGATAGGAGCTTGTCCACGAACACCTGGTCTCTCTGGTAGGTCAGGAGGTAGAACTCTTCGCACTTCCTTATATAGGCGTCGTAGCCGCCTTCGAGCAGCAGGGCCTTTTCATAGCCCTGACCGAGGTCCATGATCTTGCGATTCAGGAAGCCGGTGATGAAAGCCAGGTCATACCCTTTCGGGTCCTGGCGATAGGAATCGAATTCTTCGGCTGTGAGCGTGAGGTTGAAGAGTTTCTTCAAGTCCCGCAAGTTGTGCGAGGCCTTCCACAGCGAGCGCTCATCGTCGGTTTTTTGCAGGGACTGAAGCACCTCATTTTCCATCGCGCGCTGTTCGGCGAGAATGTCCTTGGCTTGGATATTTTTTGCGGCTTTGAGATACTTCAGGTACTTGGAAAGTTCAGGGTACATCAGGAGGCCGAGGCCGATGTTTTCCTCAAGCACCGCGTAAAACGCCTTGTCTTCCTTGTGTTCATTGGCGGAAACCTTGAACGGCGAGCGCTGGGCTTCGGACGAAAGTTCCAACAGCTGTTTCTGGTCTTCCTGACTCATGCGGCCGAAGGCCTGGCCCTGTTCTTCATTGGCCTTCTTGAAATCAATGGCCGCTTCCAAGCGCTTGAGATCGGCGAGTGCCTTGAGATGCGGGAAGTGGCTTAGATCCACCTGCCTTTTTTCAGCTACTTTCAGGAGCGCATCGAAATACTCGGTGAGAGAAATTTTTTCTTTGAGATAGCTTTCGCGGATCGTGTCAAACGCCAAAAGCGAGGGGCTATAGACTCTCGACTTCAGCGTCCCTACCGTGGATTCGATATCGGCGAGATAGGCTTGGAAGGTTTCTCTTTGTTTCGCGACCTCGCGATACACCGCAAGCGACTTGCCGTAGAGTTCGGCGTCCTCCACCCCCCAGAGCATGAAATCGGCGTCAGAAGTGACATCGAGGTATTCGGCGCCGTGCAGGATGCCTTTGCGAAGATACGCCATGGCGACCTGTTTTCTCTTTTCCAGCGCCGCCTGCGAACGCAAAAAGCCGAGTGAGTTGTCACCCACGCCGGCCTCGGAAAACACATATTTGACCTTCTGCTTCCTTATAACGGTGTCCAGAGCCTGGGCCAGGTTTAGCTGGGCCGACTCATTGGTGTGGGCGTCCTGAAATAGGATGACTGTCTTGGAAGAACCGGGGACCTTGTAGGCATCCTCGATGAGGGCCACGGACTCGGGAAGTTTGAAGTGGACTAGGGGCTTTTCAAAAATATCCACCTTCATGGGTGTCAATTCTGGGGCCGCAAAAGCGATCTGCTGGAACAAGAAGGCCTGCACCAGGACTAACGATACGGATTTTAAGAAGGGCCGCTGCAAGGACTTATACTTGATCTGTGGCTGGGCTAAATCCAACTCTACTCCTTATTTAACTTCAAGTATGAATTTAAAATGGATTGTAAAAAGCAGCAAAAAAAGTGCCTTGCGAGTATTGCGGAGAGTTTACCTGATATCGAGGACTGTGACAAGACAACGGCCAAGTATTTATTTAACTTATTTTAAGCATTTTTAAACCTAAACTAGTAAAAGGGAAAAATAAAGGGTAATTAAGTTAATTTTTATAGTTGGGGACAGTCCCCGGGACTGTCCCCGAAGGTTCGACTAGCGCTTGAGAGGCTGGAGAGCGCCTTTTTTGGAGGGCGCGCGAAGTGACTTCGCCGCTTCCACCATGGCCTTCAGGGCCAAAGTGGTCTCGTCCCACCCGCGGGTCTTTAGGCCACAGTCGGGGTTCGCCCACAGATTGCGTGCAGGCAAAAGACCGGAGGCCTTAACCAGCAAATTCCGCATTTCCTCGACGCTGGGAACGCGCGGAGAATGGATGTCGTAAACCCCTGGGCCGATCTCGTTGGGATAACGGAAACGCACGAACGCCTGCAGAAGCTCCATCTGCGAACGCGAAGTCTCGATGGAGATGACGTCGGCGTCCATGGCCGCGATGGCCTGGATGATGTCGTTGAACTCGCTATAGCACATATGCGTGTGTATCTGCGTCTTGTCCTGCACGCCGCTCGAGGAGAGCCGGAAGCACTCCACGGCCCATTTGAGATACACGGGCCATTCGCCGCGCCGTAGGGGGAGCCCCTCGCGGATGGCGGGCTCGTCGATCTGGATCACGGAGGTGCCGGCGCGCTCCAGGTCCTGCACCTCGTCGCGTATCGCCAAGGCGATCTGCCTGGCCGTCACACTGCGCGGCTGGTCGTCACGCACGAAAGACCATTGCAGGATGGTGATGGGCCCCGTGAGCATGCCCTTCACCGGCTTTCGGGTGAGCGACTGCGCGTATCGCGTCCACTCCACCGTCATCGGTTTCGGCCTCGAAACGTCGCCGTAAATCACCGGAGGCTTCACGCAGCGCGTGCCATACGACTGCACCCAGCCGTTCTTCGTGAAAGTGAATCCGTCCAGCTGTTCGCCAAAATACTCGACCATGTCGTTGCGCTCGAACTCCCCATGCACGAGGACGTCGAGGCCGATATCTGTCTGGCGCCGGATGGCGTCCTTGGTCTTTTCTTTCAGGAAACGGTCGTATTCCTCTTTGGAAAGAGTCCCCTTCTTGAAATTGGCGCGTGCCTGCCGCACGTCGGCCGTCTGAGGAAAAGAGCCGATCGTAGTCGTGGGCATGAAAGGAAGTCCGAGACGCTCTCTCTGGATCACCTGACGGACCTTGAAAAGGCTTTTACGCTTGGCGTCTTTGGGTTTCACCTGCCGAAGCCTTTGGGCGACGGCTTTTTTATGGATCCTGGCGCTCTTTTTGCGTCCGGCGATGAAGCGCTTGTTTTCCGCGAGCCCGGAGGCAACGGCCTTTTCGCCTTCATTCACCGCACGCTGGACGAGGCGTATCTCATCTAGCTTTTGCGTCGCGAATGACAGCCAGCCTTTCAGCTCGGCGTCGAGCTTTGTTTCCAGGGCCAGATCAATGGGAGAATGCAAGAGCGAGCATGACGACGCGACGAGACAGCGCTCGGCACCCAGTTTTTTCACGGCCTGTTTCACGAGCGCAAGGCTCCTGGCTATATCATTTTTCCAAATATTTCGTCCGTCCACGACGCCGAGCGAGAGGATCTTGGAAGCCGGCAATGCGCGTAGCACTTTCGGCAATTCCTCGGGCGCGCGCGCGAGGTCGACATGAAGACCGCGCGTGGGCAAAGAGGCTGCGAGCCTCAGATTGTCCCCCAGCGCTCCAAAATAGGCGGTGAGCATAATAGGTAGGCTCGGGACCTCGTTCGCCAGAAAGCGGTACGTTTTCTGGAACGCCTTTTTCGCCTTGGGTGAAAGGTCTGTCACTAGCACCGGTTCGTCGATCTGCACGGACTGGGCTCCCGCCTGACGCAGTGCTTTCAACACCTCCGCATACACGGGCAGCAGCGAGTCGAGCAGGTCCAGCGGCTGGAACTTGGCGTCTTTGGATTTGCCGACGGACAAGAAAGTGACGGGACCGATGAGAACCGGCCTCGTCTCGATGCCGAGCGACAGCGCTTCTTTGTACTCACGCACCGGCTTATCAGAGGAAAGCGCGAACTTCTGGTTTTTATGGAATTCAGGGACGATGTAGTGGTAGTTCGTGTCGAACCACTTGGTCATTTCCATGGCGGGAACGGTCTGGACGCCGCGCGCCATCGCGAAGTAAGTATCGAGGTCCACGCTTCCGCCTTTCCACCCGTAACGGGGCGGAATGGCACCGACAAGCACTGTCATGTCCAGCACCTGGTCGTAAAAACTGAAGTCGTTCGAAGGAATGAGGTCGATGCCGGCCTTTTTTTGCAGGAACCAGTGGGCGGTCCTGATCTCGGAAGCGGCGTGTTCAAGCGCTTCTTTGGCGCTGTCGCCTTTCCAGTAGGCCTCGGTGGCCTTTTTCAGCTCCCGCTGGGCGCCGATGCGAGGAAAACCCAATACCGCTGTCTTGAGCATGTTTAGAAAACCCTTTCCAGTGTGATTTATTGTCCGGCTTGTCTTCGGAGGGACGCTTACTGAATCTTCAACTGCCGCATGCCTGGCAGTCGTCTTTGTTTTCCAGCGAGCAGGCGATGTCCGCCAGGTTCTGGGCGTTTCCGTTGCCATTGCCATTGGCCGAGGCACCGTTGGTGTGCGGGGCCGAGCCGTTGCCATTCATACCATTTGCCGAAGCCGCTTGCAAAGGCTTTTTTTCGTCGTTCATGACGGTGAACTTGATCGCGTCGGCGGCCGCCTTTGTCCTCAGATAATACATGCCGGTTTTCAGGCCCTTTTTCCAGGCGTAGAAGTGCATGGAGGTGAGCTTGGCGAAATTGGGCTCGGGGATGAAAATATTCAGCGACTGCGACTGGCAAATGAACGCCCCGCGGTCCGCGGCCATGTCGATGAGCGTGCGCTGTTTCAACTCCCACACCGTCTTATAGATGTCCTTGATGTTCTGCGGGATCTCCTCGATGTCCTGGACGGAGCCGTTGGCGAGTATCATCTTGTCTTTGATCTTACCGTTCCAGATGCCCATGTCCACGAGGTCTTTCAGGAGATACTTGTTCACGACAATGAACTCGCCCGAAAGCACGCGGCGGTTGTAAAGGTTCGAGGTGTAGGGCTCGATGCACTCGTTGTTGCCGAGTATCTGCGAGGTGGAGGCCGTGGGCATCGGCGCCAAAAGCAGGGAGTTCCGCAGGCCATGCTGTTTAATGTCTTGTTTCAGCGAGGCCCAGTCCCAGCGCGGCGTGGGCTGCACGCCCCACATATCGTATTGGAGAACGCCCTGCGATGCCGGCGACCCCTGGAAGGTCTCATAGGCCCCTTGAGTCTTCGCGAGATCCTTGGACGAGGTGAGCGCCGCGAAGTAGAGCGTCTCGAAGATCTCCGTGTTGAGTTTTTTGGCTTCCTCGGAATCGAACGGTAGGCGGAGCAGGATGAACACGTCCGCCAGACCCTGCACGCCGATGCCGATGGGCCGGTGCCGGAAATTGGAGCGCTTGGCCTCCTCCACCGGATAATAATTGATGTCGATGACCTTGTTCAGGTTTTTCGTGACAACATAAGTCACGTCATAGAGCTTCTGATGGTCGAACTGCCCGTCGATGACAAAGCGCGAAAGCGCGACGGAGGCGAGATTGCACACGGCGACCTCATCCGGCGAGGTGTATTCCATGATCTCCGTGCAGAGATTCGAGCTCTTGATGGTGCCGAGATTTTTCTGGTTGGACTTGCGGTTGGCCGCGTCCTTGTACAACATGTACGGCGTGCCGGTCTCGATCTGTGATTCGAGGATGGCCGCCCAAAGTTCCTGGGCCTTCACCGTTTTACGCGCTTTCCCCTCTTTCTCGTATTTTTCGTAAAGCGCCTCGAACTCCTCGCCCCAGACCTCGGCGAGGCCCTTGGCCTCGTTCGGACAGAAAAGCGACCACTGGCCGTTCTCTTCCACGCGCTTCATGAAAAGGTCGGGGATCCACAGCGCGAAAAAAAGATCCCGCGCCTTCATTTCTTCCTTGCCATGATTTTTTTTCAGTTCGAGAAATTCGAAAACGTCTGAATGCCAGGGTTCGAGATAGATCGCGAACGCCCCTTTTCTCTTTCCACCGCCCTGGTCGACATAGCGCGCCGTGTCGTTGAACACACGCAGCATCGGGACGATGCCGTTGGATGTGCCGCTCGAGCCACGGATATAGGAACCGGTGGCGCGGACATTGTGGATGCTGAGTCCGATGCCGCCCGCCGACTGCGAGATCTTGGCGCATTGTTTGAGCGTGTCATAGATCCCCTCGATGCTGTCGTCTTTCATCTGCAGGAGAAAACACGAGGAAAGCTGGGGCTTCGGCGTCCCGGCGTTGAAAAGTGTCGGCGTCGCGTGCGTGTACCAGCGACCGGACATGAGGTGATACGCCTCGATGGCCGCCTCGATGTCCTCGCGATGGATGCCGACGGCTACGCGCATGAGCATGTGCTGTGGGCGCTCCACGACTTTGCCGTTGATCTTGAGGAGATACCCTTTTTCCAGCGTCTTGAAACCAAAGTAGTCGTAGTCGAAGTCCCGGTCGTAGATGATCGTCGAGTCGAGGATGTCCGCGTTCTTCTCGATGATCTTGTAGATATCCCTGGCGATCAGGGAGGACCTCTGCCCCGTTTTCGGGTTCGTGTAGGTGTAGAGGTCTTTCATCGTTTCCGAGAAAGATTTTTTCGTGTTCTTGTGCAGATTGGAGATCGCGATGCGTGAGGCCAAAAGCGCGTAGTCTGGGTGCTTGGTCGTGAGCGATGCGGCTATTTCGGCGGCGAGATTATCGAGCTCGATCGTCGTAACCCCGTCGTAAATGCCCTGAATGACTTTTTTCGCGACGTCGGCGGGGTCGACGTGCTTGGGATCCAGCGCATAGCACAGCCGCTCGATGCGAGAAGTGACCTTGTCGAACTTGACCGACTCTCGGCGGCCGTCTCTTTTGAGGACAAACATCCCTAGGCGTCCTTTATGTTCAAGTGGGGTTTAAAAGTCTTCGGTCAGTGAAAACGTCGTGTTGTCGAGCTTCTGGCCGCTCATGATACCGGCCTTCTGGTACTCGGCTACGCGTTTTTCAAAGAAATTGGTCTTACCCTGCAGTGAGATGAGTTCCATGAAGTCGAACGGGTTCATGGCCCCGTACTTTTTCGGATGACCGAGCGACATGAGCAACCGGTCCGCGACATACTCGATGTACTGGCCCATCAGCTTGGAGTTCATGCCGATCAAGTCCACGGGCAACGCGTCCATCACGAACTCCTTTTCGATGTCGACGGCGTTGCCGATGATCTCGTGGATCTTTTCCGTCGAGAGCTTCTGCTCGAGCATGCTGTACAGGAGGCACGCGAAATCGCAGTGCAGTCCCTCGTCACGCGAGATAAGCTCGTTGGAGAACGACAGGCCCGGCATGAGCCCGCGCTTTTTCAGCCAAAAGATCGAACAGAAACTACCGGAGAAGAATATCCCCTCCACCGCGCAGAACGCCACGAGACGCTCGGCAAAACTACCGTGCTTGATCCAGCGAAGCGCCCACTGCGCTTTTTTTTTCACGCAGTCCACGGTGTCGATCGCGTGGAACAGGCGCTGTTTTTCCGCGGTGTCCTTGATGTAGGTGTCGATGAGAAGCGAGTAGGTCTCGGAGTGGATGTTTTCCATCATGATCTGAAAGCCGTAGAAACAGCGGGCCTCGGGGATCTGCACTTCGCGCATGAAATTGATCGCGAGATTCTCGTTCACGATGCCGTCGCTCGCCGCGAAGAACGCGAGCACGTGCGTGACGAAATGCCGCTCGCCGTCTGTCATCTTGTCCCAGTCTTTCTGGTCGTGGGACAGATCGATCTCTTCGGCCGTCCAAAAACTGGCTTCGGCCTTTTTATACATTTGCCAGATCTGGTCGTACTGGATGGGAAATAAAACGAAGCGGTCCTGGTTTTCTTTTAAGATGGGTTCCATCACTTCTTTCTTCGGCTCCTGTGATTTCAGACTATTCCTTCGAGGGCCGCTTGTCAAGAAAAAATACTATATATTGTGGTTTCTAGCCGTTTTTTGACAAAAAAATACTATGAAAAAATAGTTTTTAGATCACCTTTTTGTGATGCGGTTTGTGCGGCGGCTCGCTGGCGTTTCTGGGCGTCACCTTGGGATTGTTCATGAACTGTGGAGCCAGCTCCGTGTTGATCTTTGTGTACTCGGGGTCCACTTCGATCTTGGGGACTATCGCTCCCACGGGGCACTCGGGAATACAGAGGCCGCAGTCGATGCAGGTCAAGGGGTCGATGACCATGAAAACCTCGCCCTTGTGAGTCCCGGCATGGAAACAGTCGACGGGACAGACTTCGACGCAGGATGCGTACTGCTCTCCGAGGCATTTCTCCGTGATCACATGCGGCATGGCGGCTCCTTTATCGGCTAGGGGTCAGACCCCGCAGCTTATCTCCAATAGGGGTCTGACCCCATAGGTTAATTTACCTGATGAACGGTGTTTCGTCATCAAAAAAATTGCTCTAATTTTTTTCAAGCACCATTTTTTTGTTCTGAAAATCCATTTTGAACTTGAAACGGCCCAGGTACGACATGCCGAGCAGTCCGTCCCTGAAATACACGTCCTTGAAGCTGCCCGTGGCGAACACGGCCGGCACTTTCGTCGCCTTGGCCCCTTCGACTTCCACTTCGGGGAGCAGTGTGTACACGCCCTCGGAAGTGCGGCCATCCGCCACCTTCAATTCGACTATCTCGCTGGACGTGGTTTTTTTGAGGCCCATTTTTTTCGCTAGCGCTTTTGAGAGGACTATCGTGGAATCGCCGGTATCCAAGAGAAATTCGGCGTCATATCGCCCGTTCAGCCTCGCCTTCACGAACCAGTGGCCGTTGCCGTCCTCATAAAGCCTCACCGTCGTGGGAACAGAGGCGCGGCGTGCCAGCTTTTTCTCAGAATCCTTCTTTTTTTGGTCCAATTTTTGACGCAACGCC
>CAZTBX010000004.1:2500-40406 GCA_964612035.1 uncultured Planctomycetia bacterium | reverse complement strand
GAGGCCCCTTTTTTGGCGTCTCCCCTGCCATTTAGCTTGACCTTCGGGGTCAGACCCTTAAGCTGTTCTCCACCGAGGGTCTGACCCCATAGCCCTCGAAAAAGTGCAAATCGCAAAGGAAAGAAGGGGTGAGAGGGCTTGATAAGTTAGCGAACGGGTAACAGGGACAATAATTTGAGCCGGCGGGTGGCTCGCGTTGTTCGAGAGCGACGTTGACGAGGCGAGCACCATGGAACACTGCTTCTTCTAACACCGCGAGCCGAGTCATCGAGTCTGATTTTCCTCGGTGGGGAAAATCAGACGGTCGATCGAGAACAATGCGAGACGCCCGGTGGCCCTACGGAATACACGCACCCGTTCGCCGTGGACAGAGAATCAAACACGTCGCTCGAGGCGAGCAAAAAGCAGATAAGCAGACGGGACCACGTAAAGTGTCAGCAGTGTCGAGACCAGCACGCCGCCGATGACGGCGATGGCCATCGGAACGCGTGTTTCGGCGCCAGGTCCTAGCGCTATCGCGGGAGGGATGGCCGCGGCCACCGTGGCGATCGAGGTCATAAGAATAGGCCTGAGACGGATGGGACAGGCCTTGAGAAGCGCCTCGCGCACGGGTTTGCCTTCGTCGCGGCGCACGTGATTGGTGAATTCAACCAGCAATATTGAATTCTTTTTCACAATGCCCATGAGCAGGATGAACGCGATCATGCTGTAAAGATTGAGGGACTGATTCGCCAGCAGCAGCGCCAAAAGCGCGCCGGAGATGGCGAACGGCATGGCCAAAAGCACCGTCACCGGATGCACATAGCTGTTGAACTGTGAGGCCAGGATCATGTAGGCGATGACGATGCCGAGGATGAACGCGAAACCGAGGCTGGAGATGGATTCGCGCATGCTTTTGGCGCCGCCTGTCAACTCGACGCGGTAACCCTCGGGCAGCACTTCGTGCGCTATTTTTTCCACCGCCTCGATGGCGTCGGCCTGCGACTTGCCGGGCGCGATGTTCGCGAAGACGCCGATGGCTCGCTCGCGATTCCGGCGCGTGATGCTGAGAAGCGACGGTTTTAACTGGATGTCCACGAGTTCCGAAAGCCTCACCCTTTCCCCGCGGTTGTTCCATATCCAAATGTTCTGCACATCCTCTGGCTTCATCCGGTCCTCGGGGATGAGGCGCACGCGCACGTCGTAACGGCGCCCGCCCTGCGTGTATTTGCCGACGCGCTGGCCGCCGATCAGCGCGTTCACGGAATTCGCGATGGAGCTCATCTCGACGCCCCTGTCCATCGCCTTCTGGCGGTTCGGCCGTATCTGCACCTCCGTAGCGCCCAGAAGATAATCCGTGTCGACGTCGGTCATGAGGCCGGTTGCGCGCATTCGTTTCATGATGGTCTCGGAATGTTCGGCCAGCTTCTCCCAGTCACTGCCCTGCACGGAAAATTCCACGGGAAACCCGCGCTGGGCCGTGAAACCCCGCATGGAAAGGTCCTGGATGAAAGCTTTCGTGTCCGGGATCTTGTTCATTTCGGTCCTGAACAGCGTCATCAGGTCCTGCTGTGAAAGCGGCCCTCTCTTTCCCTCGCGTACGCCCCGCTCGTTCTTGGGTTTCAGCGAAATGAAAAGAATGCCGGTGTTCACTTCTCCGCCTCCGAAACCGCCGATGGACGCGAAATAGCGCCGCATCTCGGGAACCGTCTGCACAAAGGCTTCGGCCTGCTTGAAGCGTTCGCTCGTCAACTCCAGCGAAGAGCCTACCGGAGTCTGCAGCCGGCAGATAAAATATCCCTGGTCCTGCGGCGGTACGAATTCTTTGCGCAGGATCTTGAAAATGAAAAGAGAGCTGATGAAGAACATAACGGCGACGACGATCACCGTACGCGGATGGCGAAGCACTTTTTCCAGCGAACGGTGATACCCGGCTGCGAGATTCGTGAAACCGGCCTCGACAGCCTTTCCAAAGCGCGTGCGTCTCTCGCTAGTCACCGAGAGGAATTGCGAGGCGCGCATCGGCGTCAGCGTCAGCGCTTCTAGAAGCGAGAGCGTCACCGCCGCGGAAATGGTGACGCCGAACTGAAAAAAGAAGCGGCCGATGATGCCTTTCATGAAAGCCACGGGAAGGAAAATGGCGACGAGGGCGCCCGTGGCCGCGATGGCGGCGAAGGTGATCTGTCTGGCGCCCACCTGAGCGGCTTCGACGCGGCCGAGGCCGTGCTCACGGTAGCGCACGATGTTCTCGAGCACCATGATGGCGTCGTCCACGACGATGCCGATGGCCAGTGACAGGCCGAGCACGGTGAAGGTGTTCAGCGTGAAACCCATGAAGCGGAAAATGAGAAAAGTGCCGATAATGGAGGTCGGGATGGCGAGCAGGATGTTCAGCGTTGAGCTCCAGGACCCCAGGAATATCCAGCACACGACGGCCGTGAGCAGCGCCGAAAGGAGCAGTGCGAACAAAAGCTCGTGAATGGCGTCTTCCACGAAAGCCGTGCTGTCGAAGTTGACGCCAAGCTCCATGCCGGATGGCAGGTCTTTCTGCACTTCTTTCAGTTTGTCTTTCACTTTGTGCGCGACGTCCACGGCGTTGGCGCCGATCTGCTTGCGGATACCCAGACCGATGGCCGGCTTCCCGAGCACGCGCGAGAGGCGCCGCTGGTCGGCCAGCGAATCTTCGACGCGCGCGATGTCTTTCAGATAGATCGGCGCATACACCGGCTGTCCTCCGCGGCGCGAGATGAGGATGTTCTCGAATTCTTTCACGGACAGCGCCTCACCCATGGCGCGCACGTTCATTTCCTTTGCCGCGGTCTCTATGCGTCCTGCCGGCATCTCGACGTGATTGGCCTCGATGGCGCTCGTCACGTCCAGGATGGTGAGCTGATACTCGTCCAACTTCTTTTCGGACACCCACACGCGCAGATTCCTATCGACGAAACCGCCAAGGGTGATCTCCCCCACACCGGGGATGGCTTGAAAGCGGTCTTTCAGATGGTCTTGAACGTAAGTGATCATGTCGCGCAGAGGTCTGTCCCCGGACAGCGCCAGCCACATGATGGGCTGATCGGTCGGATTCAATTTAGAGACAATGGGCGGGTCGATATCGCGCGGAAGACGCTGCTGGGCCTGAGACACGCGGGACTGCACTTCCTGCAGCGCCACGTCGATGTCGCGCTCCAGCGTGAACTCGAGCTTCACGGTGGTGGAACCTTGGCGTGTCGTGGAGCTCACTTCACGCAGGCCCTCGGAGCTCATCACCGCGTCCTCGATGACATCGGCCACGTCGCTTTCCATGACCTCAGGCGCCGCTCCTTCCCACTCCACACTCACGGTGAGCACCGGGAAGTCCACCTCTGGCATCTGGCTCACCCCAAGACCGATGAATGAAATGGCGCCGAAAATGATAAGCGCCGTCATGAGCATCCACGCGAAAACGGGATTTTTTATCGAAATATCGGAAAGGGTCATCTTACCCCCTTGCTTCCGGGGACTTCGCCCAAGGCGGCTTTCAGCTTCCAGAAATCCTTACGCGCCGCGTACCGGCCGGCGTTCGCTCGCCGCTGCACGCCGCGGTAACGCTGCAGCGCATCTAGCACATCCAGGTTGTTCACGAGGCTGAGCCGGTACTCTTCGACCAGCGTCTCGAAATTATCCTTGGCCGCTTTCTGCGCCTGGCGCAGGGCCTTGTCGGCCTGTACGGAAGCTCGGAAAGCGCGGGCGGCGTTGCGGATGTCCAGCTCGGCCACGCGATGCGCCTGCCGTTCCATAAGATGCGCCTGCTCGCGGTGCGCGGCGGCCTCCTTTATATCGGCCAGCGTTTCGCCGGCGTCAAATACCGGCAAGGAAAGCTTAAAGGTGACGTCCCACTCGTTCTCGGACTGGGATCCCACGCGTTCGGTGTAATAATTGCCGTCCAGCGAAACATGCGGGATGAGATCGGCCTTTTCGCCGAAAAGCTCCTGATCGGCCAGCGCGCTGGCCTCTTCGGCGGCGCGCACGTCCGAGCGTTCCAACGCCTTCTGACGGGAACCGGTTTCAAGCGGTTCGTCCGCGGGGAGGGCGCCGGCCGCGATCAGGGTCCCGGCCACCGGACGCCCCACGTAAAATTCGAGAAGCTCCTCGGCGATGCCCGCTTCGTAACTGGCGAGCACGAGGTCGGACTCGTTCAGCTTGAGGTCGGCGTAAGCCGTTTGTATCTCCGTCCGTCTCGAACGGCCCAACTTCACGCGTCCCTTTAGCTCTTCCATGCGCCGCAGAAGGTCCGCATTCAGGTTTTCAAGGATGTGCACGGTGCGCCGCGTTTCCAGCGCCGTGTAAAAGGCGTCCGTCACGTCGACAAAAAGAAGCTCCTGGGCTCGCCGCAGAAGAAGTTCACGCTGTTTACGGTCGGCGCCGCTGGCCCGGATCGCGGCAAATTCCTTGAACCCGCTGAAAATGGGCTGGCTGAAAGTGAACTTCTGTTCCGGAGTCTTTCGCCGCCTCGAGTCGGCGAGTATCCCCTCCCCTCCGCCGGAAGCGTCCTGATAACGGCGCGTCACCTGAAAATCCACGCTGGGAAGAAAATAGCCCAGCGCGCGATAAAAACGCGACTGGGCCAATTCGATCTCCTCGGCGTTCAGGGCGATATCCTCGCTGCGCTTCAGGGAAAGCTGATAGGCCTCTTGCAGTGTGAGCGGCGCGTTGTCCGCGGCTATGGAAGCACCGCTGAACGCTAAAAATGAAAAAAGAAGCAGAAGCAGCGGAGCGCGGCGCATGCTTAGGACCGCCGGGCCAGGTGCGCGCGCACTTTCAGAAGCGCCGAAAGATACTGCCGGCGTTCGCGGGCCGTGAGAACGCCGAATATCCCTTTCATGCTCTTTTTTTTCTGCTCGAGGATCTGAAGGAGCGTCCTCTTCCCTTTCGGAGTGAGGCTGACCCAGACAACACGGCGGTCCTTTTCGTCGTGCGCGCGCGACATGAGCTGGCTGCGGACGAGGCGGTCTATCAGCGTCGAGGCGGAACTGCGGCGCGTCGAAAGCACGCGGGCCATTTCCGCCATTTTGACGGCCGGGTGATGCAGTGCGTAATGCAGCGCGACCATCTGAGGAAAGCTGATCGTGCCGCGTGTGAGCTCGTTGTCCTCGCGCCGGGCCATCTCGCGCAGAAGGAAAGGTATCGTGTCGACGACCTGCTCACTGAATTTTTCGAGTTCACGACTCATAAGTCTGGCAGCGTTTAGCGTATAGCGTATAGCGTATAGCGTATAGCGTGGAGCGTGGAGCGTGGAGCGTGGAGCGTATAGAAAAACTGCCTGAACGCTATCCGCTAAACGCTCGACGCTAATAAATTGTTAGATTACCTAACTATTAGTGTACAGGGGTCCAGCGAGAGGGTCAAGCACATTTGGACTTATTTCCTGCGGCGGGCCTTCAAGACCTCAAACAGGACGGGTAGAAATGACGCGAAGATCACGATCGCGACGACAAGGTGCAGGTGCTTTTCAATGTCGGGGATGGACTTCCCTAGAAAGTAGCCCACCGAGGTCATGCTGAGCACCCAGAACACACCGCCGACAATGTTGTACGCGAGGAACTGGCGATACGCCATGCGGCCTACCCCGGCCACCGTCGGGGCGAAGGTGCGAATGATGGGGACAAAACGCGCGAGAATGATCGTCTTTCCCCCGTGGCGCTCGAAAAACTCATGCGTACGGCGCACGTGGTCTTTGCGGAAAAAAAAGGAGTCGTCGCGGTTGAAAAGCCGAGCACCCGCGTAATTGCCTATCATGAAACCTACGCTGTCCCCCACGATGGCCGCCGTCATGAGAAGCGCGTTCAACAGGAGAAAATCGAGCTTGCCCTGCGAAGCGACAAGCCCGGCGGTCACGAGCAGCGAGTCCCCCGGCAGAAAAAAACCGGCGAGGAGGCCGGTCTCACAGAAAACGATGATAACTAGCGTCGTGTATCCGCCCCAGGCGATGAGCTGGTCGAGATGCTGCAGTTTCGAAAAAAATTCGGCTACCACCGGACGCGCACCCCTCCCTCGATCGGTCAGATCTTCTGAATGATCTCAAGCTCTTCTTTCGACGGCTTTGGCTTCCAGATCAGCAGCAAAAGAAGGCCGACGGTGACGACGCTTGCGATCCAAGTCGCCGTCAATGAATTTTCATAGCGGATCACGATGGGGATCGTCAAGAGCGCCACCATGTTCATCACTTTGATGAGCGGATTGAGCGCCGGGCCCGCCGTGTCTTTCAAAGGATCGCCGACGGTGTCGCCGGTCACCGAGGCCTTATGGGCCTCAGAGCCTTTGCCGCCGAAAATGCCATCTTCGATGAGCTTTTTGGCGTTGTCCCAAGCACCACCGGCATTCGCCATGAACACGGCCAAGAGCTGGCCCGAGAGGATCATGCCGGCAAGAAAACCACCCAGCGCTTCCTTTTTGAGGAGAATACCCACGAGAAGCGGCGCGAGGATCGCGAGCAGTCCCGGCCGGATGAGCTCACGCTGCGCAGCCGCCGTGCAGAGGGAAACGACGCGTGCATAGTCCGGCAACTTCTTCCCTTCCCAGATATCCTTGTCTTTCAATTGGTCACGGACTTCTTTCACGATCAGGAACGCCGCGCGGCCCACGGCCTTGACCATGAGCGAGCTGAAAAGGAACGGGATGGCGCCGCCGATGAGCAGTCCGATGAACACGTTGTGATTGGCGATCGAAAGCATCCCCGCAACCTGTTCATAGGTCATCTTCGTGATCGTGCTGATGTCCGTGATGTAGGCGTTGAAAAGCGATATCGCCGCAACCACGGCCGAGGCGATGGCGATGCCCTTGGTGATGGCTTTCGTCGTGTTGCCGACGGCGTCGAGGTCGGCGAGTATCTGGCGGGCGGGTTTGGGGAGTTTGGCCATTTCCCCGATGCCATTGGCGTTGTCCGCCACCGGACCGAACACGTCCATAGAAATATTATTACCTGTGAGCGTCAACATACCTATGCCGCACATGGACACGCCATAAGCGATGAAAGTCGGGTTCGTGCCCTGATAGATCACCGCCGAGAAAAGGATGGCGATGCTGATGACCAGGATCGCCCAAACCGTGCTTTCGAGACCCACGGCGAAACCGGTGATGATGGCGGTCGCGTGCCCCGTCTGACAGGACTCGGCGACGGACCGTACCGGTGGCTTGTCCGTGTCCGTGAAATACTCAGTGAGGCGATTGATGGTGATGGCGAGAATGATGCCGATGAGCGTCGTCCACACCGGCCTCAGGTCTAGCCCAGGAATGCCCAGGCTGGCCCATATCGGAAGCATTTCCTGGCCCTGAAATCTCAAATAATAATAGCCGATGCCGACGAAACCAATGATGGAGATCGCGGCGGAGAGAATGAAGCCAATATTAATGGCTTTCATAGCGTCACGCACTTCATCTTTTGTGCGCACCGCATAAGTCCCGATGATGGAGCTGATGACACCGACGGCGCGAACTAGAAGCGGGAAAATAACGCCCTTGTGCCCGTAAGACGCGTAACCGAGGATCATCGCAGCCACGATGGTGACTTCATACGACTCAAAGATGTCCGCGGCCATGCCGGCGCAGTCGCCCACGTTGTCACCGACATTGTCGGCGATGGTGGCGGCGTTGCGCGGGTCATCTTCCGGAATATTTTTTTCTATCTTGCCCACGATATCCGCCCCGACGTCCGCGGCCTTCGTGAAAATACCGCCGCCCACCCTCATGAATAGCGCGATCAGCGTGCCGCCGAAGCCGAACCCAAGCAGCACTTCGTAAGCCTTTTCACCATAGATCATGAATATCAGCGTGCCGCCAAAAAGTCCGAGACCGTCGGTGAGCATACCCGTGATCGTGCCTGTGCGATAAGCGATCTTAAGAGCGTCGCTGAAACTATTGCGGTTGGCAGCCGCGGCCACGCGCACGTTGCCACGCACAGCCAGATTCATGCCGGCATAACCAATGATGGCTGAAAACACCGAGCCCATGAGAAACGCACAGGCGCGGCCGATGGCGATGTTTTGTTCTCCGGTGGTGTAGTAAAGCGCCGCCGTGAGAAGAAGGATGAGAAAAAGAATGGTTTTGAACTGCTTAAAAAGATAGGCATTGGCCCCAATACGGATGGAGTCGCTGATCTTGATCATTTCCAAAGTGCCTCTATCTTCACGCAGCACCTGCGCCATGAGAAATGCTGCGTACAGGAGACCCGCCACGGCCGTCCCCAGCACCGACCACAACGCCAGCATTTCGTTTGGAGAAATTTGTGTCGTTATCGACATATTTTATCCTCTCTGATTTTGGTTGGGTATTAATCTAACAAATTTATCGCTTTTTGCAAGACTAAATGTGGGAAGGGTTAAAGAAGGCTCTGAAGAGCCGGGCCCAGCGAAGGATATTTGAAACGAAAGCCGGCATCTCCCAACTTTTTCGGGATCACGCGCTGGCCTCCCAGAAGCATGTCTGCCATTTCTCCGAGCAGCAAGCGCAGCGCAAAAGTGGGCACCGGGAACATCGCGGGGCGATGCGTCGTTTTTCCGAGAGTCTTTGCGAAGGTCTTCATGTCCACAGGCTCGGGAGCCGTGAGATTCACGGCTCCGCGTATCGAAGGGTTCGTCAACACTTCGAGGATCGCTGACAGCTCATCTTCCAAATGGATCCAGCTCATGAACTGGCGGCCGCTTCCCAACGCCCCGCCTATCCCCCAACGGAAAGGCGGAAGCATTTTCGCGAGCGCGCCTCCTTTTGGGCTCAAAACGATGCCGGTGCGAAGAAACACTGTCCGGACACCCAGAACCTCGGCCTTTTTGGCTTCGTCCTCCCACTCCATGCACATTTCCGAAAGAAAACCCGAGCCGCGCGGTGAAGATTCGTCCAAGGCCTGATCTCCGCGGTCGCCGTAAAAACCTATCGCGGAGGCGTTGAGGTAAACGGAGGGGCGTTTTTTGACGCGTTGGATGGCGGCCACGACGGCGCGCGTCGAATCCAGGCGGCTTTTTCTTAAAAGGATTTTTTGCCGCGCCGTCCAGCGCCTGCCGGCAATGGGCTCGCCGGCGAGATTGATCACGACGTCGGCGCCGTCGATCTCTTTTTCCCATTCTCCGGAACTGGCCGCGTCCCACAGAACTTGGCGGAACATGCGCGGGGCGTCTTGAGAGTAGCGGCGCGAAACGCTCACCACTTCATGCGTGCGGGCAAGGCGTGCTAGAAGCGGCCCCCCAATGAGTCCGCTAGCACCGGCCGCGACGATCTTCATTCCACTGAAGCGGCGGGCCTTGAAATATCCTGACCGAGGCGGCCTGAAGCGCCCGGCTTTCCTTTTTCATAATACGCGTCGATGCGTCCGTCAAAGTTCGTGTCATCCTCTTTCCAGAGCGTGACATAGCCCGGGTTCGGGATGCGCGTCATGCGGTTGTTCGTGAATATCGGGATGCTTTTGTCCGCGCTCCACTGCATGAGCCGACGGGTGTCGACCTTGCCGTCGAAATTGGCGTCGTCTTCCTGTGTCACGAGCTCGCGGGTCCCGCTGGGGAATTCCTTGTACTGATCGGGCTTGCCATCCTTATTGGTGTCCCTGGCGCTGCGCGACAGCCGGCCCGCTTCGTTGTAAGTCACCCAGTTGTCCGTGCGCCCATTGAAATCCCTGTCCGCTTCCGTGGAAAAACGACGCCCGTCCTTGTATTGGGTGACCGCATCGGGCTTGCCGTCGCCGTTCATATCGGACTCGGCCTTCAAGACCTGTTTTCCATCATACGTGTAGACACTTTCCTTGCGTCCGTCTCCGTTCTCGTCCACAGCCTCTGTCCTCGTCGCCGCCCAGGCCGCCGTGGCCGACAAAAGCCCCACCAACACGATCGCTCCGCGATGAATGCGCATAATTCCTCCTTAACGGTTCATGAATTTTTTGAAATTGATTCCCTATTCCTCCATAGTGCTCACGTCGCCGACCGGGGCTCCCTGGTCCCAGGCACGCAGCACGCGGCGCATGATCTTGCCCGAGCGCGTCTTCGGCACACGCTCGCAAAATTCGATCTCCCTCGGCGCGGCGTGCGCGGCGAGGCCTTTTTTCACGGACTCGGCGATCTCGGCCTTCAGCGCATCCGATGGCGTGAAACCCGATCGCAGGCTGATATAGGCTTTGATGATATGCCCCCGCATGGCGTCCGGCTTACCGATGACACCGGCCTCGGCCACCGCCGGATGCTGCACGAGCGCACTCTCTACTTCAAAAGGTCCGACGCGCTCGCCGGCGGTCTTGATCACGTCGTCCTCGCGGCCCGCGAACCACAGAAAACCCTCTTTGTCCTTGTAAGCAGTGTCACCGCTCAGATACCACCCCTTCAGTCTAAAATATTCTTTGTATTTCTCAGGATTGCCCCAGATCTCTTTCATCATCGACGGCCATCCCGTTTTGACGACGAGGTGTCCGAGCGTGTTCGGCGGTACTTCTTTCCCCCGGTCATCGACCACGGTCGCATAAGTGCCCGGGAAAGGACGCCCCATGGCGCCGATCTTGAAATCGAGGCTTCTGTAGTTGCACACGATCTGCATGCCGGTTTCCGTCATCCACCAGGTCTCATGCGGCGCCTTGCCGGTGATGGCCTGCACCCAGCGCAAGGCTTCCGGATTCAGTGGTTCGCCTACCGAACAGATGTGCCTCACGCTTTTCAAGTCGTATTTTTTGGGCAGCGCCGAACCCTGCGCCATGAGAAGCCGGAACGCCGTGGGTGCGCTGTACCACACCGTCACTTCATATTTTTCGATGGCCTGAAACCAGCGCTCGGCGGAAAAGCGTCCGCCCACCACAAGACTTGAAGCGCCGAGAGACCAGGGTCCGTATATTCCGTAAGAAGTGCCGGTCACCCAGCCCGGGTCCGCCGTGCACCAGTAAATGTCGTCGTCTCTCAGGTCCAGCACCCACTTCGAGGTCTGCAGATGCCCCAGCATCGCGTACTGGCGATGCAGCACCCCCTTGGACTTGCCGGTGGAGCCGGAGGTGTAATGGATCACGAGGCCGTCGTCCACCGAAAGCCACACGGGCTCAAAGCGGTCGGACGCCGCGCTCATTTCCAGGTCATAATCATGTTCCGCCGGCAGACGCGAGCCGTTCCGTGAAACACCGGAAGCGCCTAGAAGAAAAATATGTTTCAGATCGGGCAGCTTTTCCAGAGGAAGACGTTTTTGCAGCTCAGGCGTCGTGACGATGGCGACGGCGCGGCTGTCCAACAGGCGGTCTTCGAGCGCCGCCTCCATGAACGCCTCAAAAAGCGGGACAGGAATAGCGCCGACACGCTGGATCCCTAGCAGGCTGATATAAAGCTCCGGCGTACGCGGCAGGAACACGGCGACGCGATCGCCTTTTTTGATGTTGTATTTTTTGAGAACATTCGCGAAACGCGAGGATGCTTTCTTCAGGTCGAGAAAAGTGTATTTCTCGTCCCGGCCCTGCGGGAATTTGGGCGAAGGCGACGGGTCCCAAAAATAAAGCGCGACCTTGTTCTTTTTCGCGCCTGCGGCGTGCCGGTCGATGATCTCATGCACGATATTGACTTTTTTCGTGCGGTGCCAGTCAAACTCCGCTTCCACGGACTTCCAACGAAAACTCTTGTAGGCTTTGAAATAGTCTTTCAGGTTGGCGTCGATGCTTTTGGGCTTTCGCACCCAACCCGACGACTTCTGGACAAAACTGGCCCCTTCGGCGCTGGGGGTCATCCCATGTCCACGAATTCGATCTTGGCGGGCTTCCGGAGGAAGCCACGCTCGAGGGCCGCGTCATGCAGCAGGCGAAGCCCTTCTTTGCCTTTTTTGCCTATGTCCACGGTGAGGTCGTTCACGTACATGCCGACAAAGTCGTCGGCGAGTGGCTCGTCGATGCCGCGCCCAAATTTCAGCGCGTACTGCAGAGCCTCTTTGCGGTTGTCTAGGCCGTACTCGATGCTGTCCTTGAGAAGGCGGGTGACTTTGCGCATAATATCGCGCCCGAGATCCTTGCGGATCGCGTCGACGCCGAGCGGCAGCGGCAGGCGCGTCATCTCATGGAACCACTCGCCGAGATCCGCGACCTTTTTAAAACCAAGCTTGGAGTAAGTGAGCTGGCCTTCGTGGATCACGAGCCCGGCATCCGCCTCCCCTTTTTGCACCGCGTCAAATATCTTGTCGAAAGGCACCACGACTTCCTGAAAATCCGGCAGAAAAAGCCTCAGCGCGAGATAGGCCGTGGTGTTGAGGCCCGGGACCGCGATCTTTTTACCCGTGAGGTCTTTGGCGTAATACGCCTCTTTGGCGACCAGCACCGGGCCGTAGTTGTCGCCGATGCTCGCGCCACAAGGCATGAGCAGGTAACGGTCCGTGACCTGGAAATAAGTGAAGGCGGACATCGCCGTCACCTCGAGCTCGGCTTTCATCGCGCGTCGGTTCAGTTTCTCGATATCCTCGATCACGTGCGAGAACGAAATACCCGCCGTGTCGATCTTGTCGTGCGCGATCGCGTAGAACATGAACGCGTCGTCGGGGTCGGGACTGTGCCCGACGCGGATCTTAGCTTTGACGAGTGGCATTTTTAGACTCTGAAGTGTTCCCTCACGGCGGGCTGGAAGAACAGTACGAGTATTGCGGCGTTTAAAATAGTACCGATGGGAAATCCGACAAGCCCGATGACGCTCATGGCGATTTGAAGGTACCAGGCGAATTTCTTGCGCTTCAAGAGCCCCACGCCGATCACAATGAAAAACGCGGCGAAGACGAGGCTCATGAAAAGCCCCACCGCAAACAGCACCGTGAGCCCATACGAGAAATTGGGCTGTTTCATGACCGTGGTCATCTGCTGGTTCACGACGTCGTAGATGCCCATCACGTTGCCGAACACGACGGCGACGAGAGAGATCATGGCGAGTATCGCAAAAAAAGCCGCCGAGATGAAATTGAGGATGGCGACAAAAAGGACTATCCCGGGAGTTCTTTCGCCGGTCGTGATCTCTGTCATGGCATTCTTCTCCTTAAATTTGCCCGGGCTTCAGGGCGTTCATGTATTCACGGTTCATCTTCGCAATGAAAGAAACGCTGATGTCTTTCGGGCACACGGCCTCGCATTCGTACTGGTTCGAGCAGTTGCCGAAACCCTCGGTGTCCATTTGGGCGACCATTTTCGTCACGCGCTCGCGTCGTTCGGGCTGTCCCTGCGGCAGAAGCGCCAGATGCGACACCTTCGCCGAAACAAAAAGCATCGCGGAGGCGTTCTTGCAGGCCGCGACACAGGCGCCGCAGCCAATGCACTCGGCCGCGTCGAGCGCCTTTTCCATCGTTTCTTTGGCGATGGGGATGGTGTTGGCCTCCAGTGTCGCGCCCGTGTTGACGGAAATAAATCCTCCGGCCTGCAAAATGCGGTCAAAAGCGCTGCGGTCCGTGACGAGGTCTTTCACGACGGGGAATGCCTTGGCCCTCCACGGCTCGACGATCACCGTGTCCCCGTCCTTGAAATGCCTCAGATGCAGCTGACACACGGCCGCCCCGCGGTCGGGACCGTGCGGCACGCCGTTCACGACGAGAGAACAAGTGCCGCAGATGCCTTCGCGGCAGTCGCTGTCAAAAGCGATGGGCTCGTCCCCGCGCAGCAGAAGTTCCTGGTTCACAGTGTCGAGCATTTCAAGGAACGACATATGCTCATTCAGGTTGGCGGCCTCGTACTCCACCATGCGCCCTTTTTCGGAAGCGTTCTTTTGACGCCAGACTTTTAGTTTGAGATTCATAATTTGCTAGCGTTTAGCGTACAGCGGATAGCGGATAGCGTATAGAAAATTGCTGAGTCGCTCTCAGCGTCCTATCCGCTATACGCTCTACGCTATCCGCTAATAATTGTATCTCTTTTCCGCTATCCATGTTACTTGTAACTGCGCTCAGACGGCTGTACCGTTTCGAAGCTGAGCGGTTCCTTGTGAAGCGCCGCCTCTTTTCCGACGCCCTGGTACTGCCAAGCGGCCACGTAACTATAATTCGCGTCGTCGCGCTTTGCCTCACCCTCCGGCGTCTGATGCTCTGTCCTCAGATGACCGCCGCAGGACTCGTTCCGGTGCAACGCATCCTGGCACAAGAGTTCCGCGAACTCCAGAAAATCCGCTACGCGCCCGGCCTTTTCCAGCGACATATTCAGGCTGTCCTGGCCGCCGGCCACTCGCAGTTCACGCCAGAACCGCTCGCGGAGTTCGGGAATTTTTGACAACGCTTTTTTGAGTCCTTCGGCATCGCGCGCCATGCCGGCATGCTCCCATAGGAGAGAGCCGAGCTCACGATGGAAGGCTTCGGGCGAGCGCTTTCCTTTGACCGACAAGAGAAGGTTGAGGCGCGCCTTGGCCTCGTCTTCGGCTTTTCGGAAAGCTTCGTGCGAGGCGCCGGTCGTGTTCTTCGGCGCCTTGGCCAGGTAATCCCCTATAGTATAGGGAAGGATGAAATAGCCGTCGGCCAGGCCTTGCATGAGGGCGCTGGCCCCGAGGCGATTGGCGCCGTGATCCGAAAAATTAGCTTCGCCGATGACAAAAAGACCCGGTACGTTGTTCATCAGGTTGTAGTCCACCCACAGTCCGCCCATCGTGTAGTGCATCGCCGGATAGATGCGCATGGGACTTTCATAGGGGTTCTCGCCGGTGATGCGCTCGTACATTTCGAACAGATTCCCATAACGCTCCCCGATGACGCCGCGACCCAGGCGGAGTATCGCTTCGGAAAAATCCAGATAAACACCGCGGCCCGTAAGTCCGACGCCACGGCCCTCGTCACACACTTCCTTGGCGCTGCGCGAGGAGATATCTCTCGGCGCGAGATTGCCGTAACTCGGATATTTCCGCTCGAGATAATAATCGCGTTCATTCTCGGGGATGTCGGTGGGTTGGCGCGTGTCGCCTTTTTTCTTGGGCACCCAGATGCGGCCGTCATTTCGCAACGACTCGGACATCAGCGTGAGCTTGCTCTGATAGTCCCCGGTGACGGGAATGCAGGTCGGGTGTATCTGCGTGAAGCACGGGTTCGCGAAAAAAGCGCCTTTCTTGTAGGCGCGGTAGATGGCCGTCACGTTGCAGCCGATGGCGTTCGTGGAAAGATGATAAAGATTGGAGTAGCCGCCGGTGGCGAGCACCACCGCGTCGGCCGCGTGTGTTTCGATGCGTCCGCTCACCAGATCGCGCGTGACGATACCGCTCGCCCGCCCTTCGGCGACCACGAGCTCCAGCATCTCCGTGCGCGTGAACATTTTCACGCGGCCGGCCGCGATCTGCCGGTTGAGCGCCTGATACGCGCCGAGCAAAAGCTGCTGACCGGTCTGGCCGCGAGCATAGAATGTCCTGGAAACGAGGGCTCCGCCGAAAGAGCGATTGGCGAGCAGCCCGCCGTAGTCGCGCGCGAAAGGCACACCCTGCGCGACGCACTGGTCGATGATGGAGTTGCTGATCTGGGCCAAACGGTAAACGTTGGCCTCGCGTGACCGGAAATCGCCGCCTTTCAGTGTGTCAAAGAAAAGGCGTTGGACGCTGTCCCCGTCATTGGGATAGTTTTTCGCGGCGTTGATGCCGCCCTGCGCGGCGATGCTGTGCGCACGCCTCGGGCTGTCCTGAAAACAAAAACAGCGCACCGAATACCCGAGCTCCGCGAAGGACGCGGCCGCGGAGGCGCCGGCAAGTCCACTGCCCACGACGATGAGCGTGTATTTGCGTTTATTGGCGGGGTTAACGAGCTTGACCTCAAAGCGCCGCCTGTCCCATTTGTCGGTGAGAGGGCCTGAAGGGATCTTGGGGTCCAGCGGCATGTCAGCCTCCCGCCGGAAGCCGCAGCATCCCGAAATAGGCGGCGGCCGGTATCGACGCGTTCCCAATAAAAAGAAGGATGGCCAGGCCATGTCCCGCCACGCGTATTTTTTGCAGGGTGTCCTCGCTGGTCAGGCCCAAAGACTGAAGAAAGCTGGAAGCCCCGTGGCCCAAATGCACATAAAGCGCGAGCATCGCGGCGATATAACCCGCCGAAACCCAGGGGTCGCGGTAGCTCGACACCACTAGGGTGTAAACATCAATGCGCCCTTTGCCGTCCACGAGATGAAAAAGGGATGGATGCGTCACGCCGAATGTAAAATGCAGAAGGTGATACACGACGAACGCGAGCAGCACCACGCCCGTCCACACCATGTGCCGCGAGGCATAGCTCGCCTCGACGGTTTTTTTAAGGACGTACGGCTCAGGCCTCGCCCGCCGGTTCTGAGCAGCTAAATTGAGCGAAACGACGATATGAACGATGAAGGCACTTAAAAGGATCGCACGAAAAAGCCATAAAATACCGGAGAGGTCATGGAGGTGCTTGGCGTAATCGTTCAGCCAGTCCTGCCCCAGGAAAACGAGCAGATTTCCGGCCATGTGGAACAGGACGAAAGCCAGTAGCATCAGCCCCGTCACGCCCACGATGAACTTTTTACCGATCGAGGACCGGAAAAGCGAAAGGCTCAAGCCAATTCCCCTCCAAGCAAAGTTCTTACTCTATAGAAAAACTGGGGGCTAGTCAAACAGGGCGGATTTCAAGCTTGCGGCGGCCGTTCGGCGAGTTGGGGTCCGGCGGATGCAGGGGAAATTTTCCTTCCAGCACCCCGCCCAGCATTTGCTTCACTTTGTCATCAAAATCCGTGGTCAGCAGGTATTCGATATAGCCCCTGTCTTTCTGAGCGATGTCGCGCAGGCTGAGCTTTCGCGCGTATTTGCCGAACACCGGGTACAACTCGCCGTTCCACCAGCGGAATTTCCTCTCATCGTCGAAGAACTCCGTGAATGGTTCATAGTCGAAATCGATGAGCACCTCGATATATTCATTGCCATCGCCGTACTTTTTCACCTGTGCCATCAGGATCTCAAGCGCCGCCTCGGTGTCGCCAAGAGCCGAATGGGCGCTGCGCAGGTCCTTTTGACAATAAAATTTATAGGCGGCCTTTAGATCCCTTTTCTCGTGGATGTGGTAAATTTTTTGAGCGTCGTAAAGCGTGCGGTGGCGCCATTCGAGCCGGAGACCGGCCTCGAATATCTCGCGTTCGAGAAGCGGTAGGTCGAAACGCTCAACGTTGAAACCACCAAAATCGGCGTCGCCGATGAACGCGAGCACTTCCCTGGCGATGTCCTTGAAAAGAGCTTCGTTCTGCACCTCGGCATTGGAGATGCCTGTGAGGCGGCTAACAGCCTCAGGAATGAGAATGCCCGGGTTTACGCGGCGCAAAAAAGTCTCTTTTTGGCCGTCCAGTAGGCATTTGATCATCCCGATCTCGACGATCTTGTCCTTTTCCACCCAAACCCCGGTGGTCTCCAGGTCCAAAATGACTACGGGACGAGTCAGTTTCATGCCGTTTTTTCGTTCATGAAAGTCAATCTAGCAGATTCGGCCGTCTCTGACAAGCCAGACCGGTATTGAAATTGAGGGTTTTACCATGTAAACTATTTAAAAAGGGAGACTTATGTCCCAAGAACGCAGGCGTTGGCAACGCTCTAACTGCGAATTTCCCTGCTCAATGCTGAGGATAGGGAATGATGCTCAAAAAACGTCCGATGCCCTCGTAAAAGACGTATCTTTGGGCGGCGCAAGGATCTGGGTTTCTAGCTTTATGCCCATTTCCACTCGAATTCTTTCCTATCTACAGATCCCGAAACACGCCCCCATCGCCGTCGAATTGAAGCCACTGTGGTCGGTTTCGTTGCCCCATTTCAGCCGTTATGAAATGGGCTGTTCCTTCGAGAACCTGAGCGAAGAACAAAAAAAGGCGCTGGAAAGCTATCAGCAGGACCTCTCGAAAGTCGCCTGACGATAAAAGAAAGTCCTCGTATCCCCGTAATCTTTTTCTTTGACACATCGAAGCCTGCCCATCCCATCCGGTAGTTTCTCTTTTTTACCGCACTCCAGCACCACGATCGCATCCGCATTTAAAATAAAGCTCTTTTCGATCGCCTCCAGCGTTTTAAAGGCAAGGTCTTTTCCGTAAGGCGGGTCGGCGAACACGATATCAAATCTTTTGCCTTTCGTCTCAAAAGCCCTCGGCGCCCCAAGTGCATCGTGCACCCATACCTCGGCCTGCGCTTCAAGCCCCAGCGTTCTTAAATTCTTCTCGATCTCTCTGGCCTGAGCCGCATTTTTTTCCACGAACACCACGCTCGATGCGCCCATGGACAGGGCTTCGAAACCGAGAGCGCCTGTCCCGCTGAAAAGATCCAGCACGGCGCTGTCTTTCAGACAAGACTTCAGCACGTTCACGATGGCCATGCGCACCTTGTCAGAGGTCGGCCGTAGATCCGCGTTGGGGCGAAAATAAAGCCGCTGACCGCTGAGACCTCCCGTGAGGATCTTCATCCGCCGGTCTTAGGCATACGCCATCTCGCTTTTCCGGCCGCTTCCCGCAAAACGCCGAAGAAGCGCCAGTCGAAGCGGTTTGTGTTCCGGCAAGGAAAGCTCCGGATCTCGCTCCAGGATCTTTTCGGCCTCCAGAGAGGCGCGCTCGAGCACGCGCGCATCCTGGGCCAGGTCCGCCAGGCGAAGCTCGGGTAGGCCGTGCTGTTTTTCCCCGGCTAGATCGCCGCCGCCGCGGAGCTCAAGGTCTTTTTCGGCGATATCGAACCCTGAATTCATCGCCTGAAACGCGTCCAGGCGCTCGGCGGACTCGTCTGCGGCCGCGCCGGAAAACAAAAGGCACATCGATTCTTCGCTTCCCCGGCCGATGCGTCCGCGGAGCTGATGAAGCTGGGCCAGGCCGAATCTTTCCGCGTTTTCGATGATCATGACGCGCGCGTTCGGGATGTCGATGCCGACTTCGATCACCACGGTCGAGACCAGCACTTGAACAATGCCGTTCTTGAAGTCTTCCATGACCTTTTTCTTTTCGGGGGCACGCATCTGTCCGTGCAAAAGCCCAACTTTTCGATGTGGGAAAAAATTCTGCAGCTCGGAATGAGCCTGCACCGCCGAGCGGACGCTCGGGCCGGCCGTATCGATGGCCGGACACAGCACGTACGCCTGCGCCCCTTCGCTGAGCAGCGCATCGAGAAAGCGGTAGATCTCCGCGCGCCTTTCTTCGTCCACCCATAAAGTTTTCACCGGCTTTCGGCCCTCTGGGAGGTCGCCGATCACGGAAATGTCGAGGTCCCCATAAAGCGTCATCGCGAGCGTGCGCGGGATCGGTGTCGCCGTCATCAGAAGAAAATGCGGCGGGTTCGCGGCCTTGCCGCGCAACGCCGAGCGCTGAAATACACCGAATTTGTGCTGCTCGTCCACGACGGCGAGGCCGAGCTTGCGGAACACCACGCTTTTTTGTATCAAGGCGTGAGTGCCTACGGCCACATGGATATCCCCCGAAGCGATCCCTGAAAGCGTCTTTTGTTTTTCTTCGGGCAGCAGCCCCTGGCCGAGATAGCCGCAGCGGATCCCGAAGGGCTCCAGCATCTGTGTCAGCCTGAAATAATGCTGCTGGGCCAGAACCTCCGTGGGCGCCATGAGGGCACCCTGAAAACCGTTGGATGCGGTGAAGGCAAGTGCGGCGGCAGCAACGGCCGTTTTCCCGCTCCCCACGTCGCCCTGCACGAGGCGGTTCATGGGGCGCGTTTTTTTCATGTCCGACACGATGTCTTCGAGCGCCTTTTTCTGGCCGGCGGTGAGACGGAAATCCAGCGACCGCACGAAGAGCTCCAGCGTCTCATCGCCGTTCTTGTGTGAAAGCTGCGGATTCTCTTTCTGCAGGCGCGTCTTTTTCCTCCGGAGATAAAGCCGCATGAGAAAAAGCTCGTCGAACACGAGCCGCTCGCGCGCCGCCTTCTGCGCGGTGGCGGCGGCCGGGAAATGGATGTTCTGAAAAGCCAGCCTCGCTGGGACAAGATCCAGCCTTTTTCGAAGTCCGAGAGGCAGTGTCTCCACTAAAAGCGACAGCATCGTTTGCAAATTCTGGAACACGAGCTGCCGCAGCCCTTTTTGAGTCACCTCCTCGGTGAGCGGATAGATGGGTACAATACGGCCGAAATGGGCGCTGATTTCGCCCTCGGCCTTCGCGAATTCGAATTCGGGATGCACCATGCGCAGCGCCTTGCCATCTTTTTCCGCGCGACCATAAAGAACGATGCTCGATCTAGGGGTGAAAAGTTTGAGCAAATACGGCTGGTTGAACCACAAAGCGTACAAGCGTCGGCCCGCCCCGTCGGAGATCACGGCCCTGAAAACCGTCTGGCCCGGCCGTGTCCGGAATATGGACCGACTCATGACGACGCCTCGTACGCATTCCTTGTCCAGCATCGTGAGCCCCGCGATGTCCTTGATAGGCCAACGGGGCTCGTAGCGACGGGGGAAAAGATACAGCAGGTCTTCGAGCGTCTCGAGGCCGAGGCGGGACAGGATCTTGTCTTTCTGAGGCCCCACGCCTTTCAAATATCGGATCGGGGTGTCCAGAGTCGTTTTTGTCATTTTCCCTTGCCGTCGGGTCAGACGCGTGATAAAGTATGGCCTTCGAAAAAAGGAGAAAGAATGTCTAGAGTTTGCTATTTTACCGGCATGAAGCCCCGTATGGGAAAGAAAATCGCTCGGCGTGGTATCGCCAAGAGATCGGGCGGTATCGGCTTGAAAACCACCGGCATCACGGTGCGACGCTTCATCCCAAACCTTCAGACCGTCAAGATCATCGAGAATGGCACCGTGAAGCGCGTGAGAGTCTCTGCGCGCTATCTCAAGACCGGCAAAGTCGTCCGGGCCCCGAAAAGAACCTGGGTTTCTAGCGCCAATCCTCCAGCTGAAGCTGGATCGAAGTAATTCCCCGGTACTCCCTCAGCGCCGGCTGATACACGATGTCAAAGGTCTTTTGCGAGGCCTGTTTCATCCACCGCTCATAGGCCCTGAACCCCACGATCTCGCACACGGACGCCCCGCGCTCATCCGTCATCCAGCATTGCAGCGTGTCTTTCCCCCTCTTTTTCGCCTCGCCTTTCAACTGCAACCCGCAGGTGAGAAAAAGTGGTTTTCGATTGCCAGGTCCGAACGGGGCTAACTTTTCAAGGTCTTTCAGAAAAGCGACGCTAAGCTCTGAGGTCCCGAGCTCCGCATCGATGAGAAGTTCCGGCAGGCTCTGCGGCGCATCGGATGCCGGCGCCTGATTCAGCGCCTTCCGGAACGCCTCGATGTTCTCTTTCTTGATGCTAAGACCGCAGGCCTGCGCATGACCGCCGAAGCTATCCAAAAAAGACTCCTGACGCGACACCTCATCGAAAAGCGATACGGAAAGCACGGATCGGCCGGATCCTTTGCCCAGCCCATTCTTCGTCGAGATGACGATGGCCGGACGATGCAGGCGCTCCACCAGGCGCTGGGCGACGATACCGAGCACACCTTCATGCCAGTCGTCGCCCGCCACGACCACGATGCGGGGGTCCTCTGATGTTTGGGCAAGCCGAAAGGCGTCATCGAAAACGGCCGCTTCCACTTTTTGCCGCTCACGGTTGCCGTCGTCTAAAAGCCGCGCGAGGCGGCGTGCCTCGCCCGCATCCTCTGTCACCAAAAGATGAAAGGCATCCAACGCCGATCCCATGCGGCCAGACGCGTTGATGCGCGGGCCAAGACCAAAAGCGATGTCCCGATAAGAGATGACGCGCGGGTTTATACCGGCGATATCCATGAGCGCCCGCAGTCCCGGCCGCTTGGTTTTGGCTAGCAACGACAATCCATATTTCAAAAGAATGCGGTTATCGCCCAACACCGGCGCAAGATCCGCGACAGTCCCCACCGTCACGAGGTCGAGAGAATCCTTTGCGGCCTCAAAACTTCCTAGAAGCGCCCACACCAGCTTGAACGCAAGCCCGCAGGCGGCCAGATTTTCGTCTCCGCCGTCTCCGACCGCAGCGCTCACGATGGCGCGCGCCTTCGGCATCCCCTCTTTGGGCAGATGATGATCCACGATGACGGTGTCGACGCCGTTCGCGTTCAAAAACTCCACCGCTTTCGCGCCCGTGATGCCGTTGTCCACGGTGATGACCAGGGAAAATTTTTCACGCTCAAGAAGGCCTTCGAGACTTCGGATATTCAATCCGTAACCATCGCGTGTCCTGTCGGGGATATACACGACTATGGCCGCGCCGAGGCGTTTCAGCGCCGGGTAAAGAACGGCGCACCCCGTGACGCCGTCGACGTCGTAATCGCCATACAGGAGTATTTTTTCGCCGCGCGAGATCGCCGCTTGAATGCGCGAGACGGCCTCCCGCATACCCGAAAATGCCGACGGGGGTTCCAGGGACTCGATGCGGGGATCTAGAAAACGGCTGATCTCGAGGAAAGTGTCGTAACCGCGCTGCACTAAAAGCGCCGCCACGGTGGGATGAAGACGGAATTCCGAGGCGACAGCCTCGGCAAAAGACGGCGCCGGCTGAACGCTCCAGCGGCGCGGGGATCTCACCGGCTTTTTTTCGCCCCCGGCCAGTCGACGAGAACCGGCGCGGCGATATAGACGGTGGAATAGGTACCACTCACGAGGCCTACGAGCATCGTGAAGGCAAAGTCATTGATGACCTCGCCGCCGTAGAAATAAAGGGAGCCCACCACCATGAACACGGTGAAAGTGGTGAGAATAGTCCTCGAAAGCGTCTGATTGACGCTGGTGTTGATGCCCTCTTCGTAGGTCTCTCGGACACCGCTTCTGCGCCGCTCGCGGATGCGGTCGAAAATAACGATGGTGTCGTTGATGGAGAAGCCGAGGATGGTGAGCACCGCGGCCAGCACGGTCACGGACAGCTCGCGACCTGTCAGCGCGACGGCACCCAAAGCGATGAGGCCGTCATGGAACAACGCCAGGATGGCGCCAGAGGCAAAGCGGAAATCAAAACGATACACCACATAAAGCCAGATGGCCGCGAGAGACAGCACAAACGCCCACACGGCCTTGCCCTGCAGTTCTTTCCCGACCACAGGCCCCACACTTTCTATCCTCAACATTTCAAAGGGATTGTCCGCAAGATCTTTTCGTATTTTTTCCTGGATCACGTCCGCAGATCCCAGCGGTGAACGGATGATGATCTGGTTCGTTTCCCCCACCCGCTGTATCGTCGCGGTCCCATAACCGATGTCGCCTAGTGACTGCCGTAGTTTGTCTATGGCGGCTGGTTTCTGGAACTCCACTTCAAGCATCGTGCCTCCGGAAAAATCGACGCCGTACATTTTTTCGCCGCGTCTCGTGAAAGCGATGACACCGATCAGGATCGCTATCAGCGAGGCAACATAACAGAACTTGCGTACTTTCAGGAAGTTGATGTTGGGTGTCTTCCGGAAAATATGCAGCATACGCAATTCCCTGAGACTCCCTTTCGCCATGAGGAGATCAAAGATCGTGTGCGTCACAAAAATGCCGGTGAACATGCTCGCCATGATGCCGACCGCCAAGGTGAGGGCGAAGCCTTTCACCGGACCCGTACCAATATAATAGAGAATGATCGCCGTGATCAGCGTCGTGAGATTGGAGTCCAGGATAGTGACGAAAGCCTTTTTGTAACCGGCCATCAGCGACGCGGCTACCGGCTTTTTCAGCGCCTGCTCTTCCCGGATGCGCTCAAAGATGAGCACGTTGGCGTCCACGGCCATACCGATGGTGAGCACGATGCCCGCGATGCCCGGCAGTGTCAGCGTCGCGTGAAAATAGCCGAGAGCGCCGATAATAATGAGAATGTTGAGCAGCAACGCGAAATCCGCGATGAGCCCAGCGAATAAATAGTAGGCCGCCATGAAAGCGATGACCAGCGCAAAACCGACAAGGGTGGCGCGTACCCCCATTTGCACCGAGTCTTTCCCGAGGCTCGGGCCGACGGAGCGCTCTTCCTCGATGATGATGGGGGCCGGAAGCGCGCCGGCCCTCAGCGCAATGGCCAGATCCTGCGCTTCCTCGATGCGGAAACGACCGGTGATCTGCGCCTTGCCGGAGGGGATGGCTTCATTGATGACGGGAGCCGATTGCACTTTGTCATCCAGCACGATGGCCAGACGACGGTTCACATTCGCCGCGGTGATGTCGCCAAAAAGCTTGGCGCCCTCCCCGTTGAACTCGAGCGTCACGATAGGCTCGTTGTACTGGGACTCAAAACCGACCTGGGCATTCGTGATGGTCTTGCCGCTCATGAGCACCTTGTCTTCAAGGAGCAGCTGCTGATCCTGGTCGGATTTGTAGAGCTTGAAACCCTCGGGGACTTTTCCCGCTATCGCGTCTTTCGTCTTTGCCTGGTCTTCGGACACAAGCCTGAACTCAAGAAGCGCCGTTTTTCCGATGAGATCCAGCGCTCGCTGACGATCGCTCACGCCGGGGAGTTGGACAACAATGCGGTCCTCGCCCTGCCGTTGGATGGAGGGCTCGGAGACGCCGAACTGGTCGATGCGATTTCGGATGATCTCAAGGACGCGTACGAGGGCATCTTTTTTGGCGTCCTGATCCAGCTTGGAATCGTCCACGCGCAAAACTAGCTGCATCCCGCCTTGAAGGTCAAGGCCTAGTTTGAGCTTGCCTTGCTTGGGCCCTGGCCCGTCAGGATCTAACGGAGGGTAGGCGTAATAAAAGGCCAGGGCAATGACGGCCGCGATCAGCGGCAGGCGCCATTTCAAGCTTTTTTGAGGCATGCCGGCTTCAGCCCTGCCGCTTTTTCGTGACGTTCGTGATCGAAGTCTTTTCGACCTCAACCTTCACGTTGTCAGCGATGCGCAACGTCGCCGTCCTGTCCGAAACGGCGATGACGGTGGCATGGATACCGCCGGCGGTGATGACCTCGTCGTTCTTTTCAAGCGCTGAGATCATGCGCTCATGGTCCTTCTGCTTTTTCTGCTGAGGCCGTATCAGGAGAAAATAGAAAACAACAAAAAGAAATATCAGCGGGAGAAACTGCAGGATCGGGCTCGGTTGTGCGTCGGTCATAGTGCTCCTTCGGGGTTAAAATCCTTTTCAAAATCACGGCGGAACTCCGAGAATCGTCCCTCGTCTATCGCCCGCCTCATGGATTCCAGCAATTGTATAAAAAATGTCAGGTTGTGTAAAGAAGCAAGTCGCCCAGCGAGATATTCTTCGGCATTGAAAAGATGTCGCAAGTAGGCTCGCGTGTGGGTTTTACACGTGTAGCAGGGGCAGCCTTCTTCGATGGGGCCAAAGTCCCGCGTGTAAGAGGCTCCCCGCATGAGGAGGCGGCCGTGGCGCGTGAACACCGTCGCATTGCGTCCGTTGCGCGTAGGCACCACGCAATCGAACATGTCCACGCCCTGCGACACGGCTTCGAAAAGATCCATCGGCAGGCCCACGCCCATGACGTAACGCGGTTTTTCTTCGGGAAGCTCGGAGAGCGCCGCTTTCATCGTCCGGTACATGTCTTCGGTAGGCTCGCCCACACTAACGCCGCCGACCGCATAACCCGGGAAGTCCATGCCCTTCATGACGAGCGCCGCTTTCTTCCTCAGATCGTCATAAAAACCGCCTTGCACAATGCCGAACAAAAGTCCCTCTCGACCGTAATCGTTCTTTCCCCCTGTCGCGCGCCAGGCCTTCAGACTGCGCTCGGCCCACTGAAGCGTCCGCTGCAGCGCCTCATCCGTGTATTGACGCTCGGCCGGATACTTCACGCACTCATCCAGCGGCATGAGGATGTCGCTGCCCAGCCAGTGCTGCGTGCGCACCACTTCTTCAGGCGTCAAAAAATGCTTCGAGCCATCTAGATGCGATTTGAACTCTATGCCGTCATCTTTCACACGGTTGAAAGAAGACAAACTGAATATCTGAAAACCGCCGGAATCCGTGAGAATGGGGCCGCGCCAGCCCATGAACGCGTGCAGGCCGCCGGCGCCGCGTATCACCTGCTCGCCGGGACGAAGATAAAGATGGTAGGCGTTGGAAAGGATGATCTGGGCTCCGGCATCGCTGAGCTCGGCGTTGGAGATGGTTTTCACCGTCGCTTGCGTGCCCACCGGCATGAACACCGGCGTGCGCACCGGGCCATGCGCCGTGGAAAGAACACCCGTGCGTGCCCGCGAGCGTTTGTCGCGGCCGAGGATCTTGAAAGCGGTCAACGCTGGGATTCGCTAGTCTTCAAAGCGCGATTCTTTTCTTTCGCGGCCAATGTTCAGATCTTTCAGCGCGTGGAATAAAAGTGCCAAGCCGTTCACGATGAAAAGAACGGCCACCGAATAAACCGACAGCGGCGTGGCCGCGCCTATCAGCGACCAGCCGAGAGTGCCGTAACCGAACAAAGCCACAAAACCGGCATACACCACGACCAGCCAGCGCGAAACCCGTGACGCCCTCGCCAAAAGCAGTATGAGAAAAACTGCGACCAGCGCCTGCATCCCCAGCCACTTCAGCGTCTCGACCAGTGATCCCTGCTCGTTCATATCGGGCAGCGCCTTCCATGCCCACAGCGCGAAGGTGCTGATCTGAACAGCAAAAAGTGTGATGTAGCGTTTCATCTGAATTAGTATATTAGCATGGCGTCGCCATAACTATAAAACCTGTATTTTTCGGCGATGGCGTGCTCATAGGCTTTTTTGCGGAGCGCCTCGCCCATGAAAGCTGAGACTAGCAGCAAGAGCGTCGTTTTGGGTAGATGAAAATTGGTGATGAGGCGGTCCACCACCTCAAATTCGAATGGTGGCTTGATGTACAGGTCTGTTTCCCCTTTTCCAGGGACCAGTTTTTTCTTTTTCACACAGGTCTCGAGCACGCGCAGTACCGTCGTGCCGACGGCCCATACTTTTCGCCCGTCGGCCTTCGCGCGGTTCACCGTCTCCGCGGTCTCGACGGGCAGTTCGAACACCTCCGCATGCATTTTGTGACCCTCTAGATCCTCGACGGGTTTGAAAGTGCCGTAGCCTACGTGAAGTGTCAGTGCGCGGATCTCCACTCCTTTTTTTCTCAGCCCCGCCAGCAGCTCTTCGGTGAAATGCAGGCCCGCCGTCGGCGAGGCCACGGCGCCCTCGTTTTTCGCGAAAACGGTCTGATAGGCGGCCGAGTCTTTGTCGTCCGCCGCGCGTTTGATGTACGGCGGCAAAGGCATGCGCCCGATCTCATGGGCAAGCTTCAAAACATCGTGGTGATGGAATTCGACCAGCGGGATGCCGTCGGGGCCGCGCGTGACAAAACGCGCCTCAGTGCCCGAGGCCAGCACTATCTCCTGCCCTTCTTTAATGACCGGCTGCAGGAGACAGCGCCAGGTCTGACGGCCCGGCTCCTGACTCGCGGCAGGTGCCGGAGATAACAGGAGCAGCTCGACTTTCCCGCCGGTAATTTTCTTTTTACCGGCAAGCGCGGCGGGGATCACTTTCGTGTCGTTCAAAACGAGTACGTCGCCTTCCGGGATGTGGTCCACGATGGAAGCAAAGTGGCTATCGTCCAGCGCAGATCGGCCCTTATCGACGAGGAGGAGACGGCAGTCATCGCGCTTTTCGAGGGCGGTTTGCGCGATCAGCTCTTTCGGCAGAGGATAATCGAGATCCTCGAGCTTCATGAAAGCTCGCTGATCTTCGAAATGGCGGATCCGGGATAGTAAAAAGAAAGGATATCTTCGTGCTTGTGGCCGAGAAGCGACTGGCCGAAAGTGCCCCACTGGCAGAGACCCACGCCATGCCCCCACCCTTTTCCACGAAATTCGGCAGCATCGTCCTGCACGAACACCGTGAACGTCGTGCTCTTCAGGCGATTGCCCCCGATCCAGATCCGCAGATCTTTCGCGGCGATGGTTTCCTCGCGCAGGTTGCCGGTGATGCGCACACTTCCTACGCGATGCGACGGCGTCTGGGACACGGCCTCGATCTTGAGGATCTGTCCGACGCCGCGGCCGTTGGCCGTCATGGTCTGCTCGAGCTCGGAAAGAGGCACGCGCGCCTGCCAGTGAAAATGCGGCGAGAGAACGCAAAACCGGCATTTCACTCCGCCCGAGATCGGGGGCAGGTCGATCTTCCAGATCTCCTGCGCGCCCGCGGTCTCGCCGGCACAAGTGGCGTGGAAATAGGCCGGAAAAACTTTTCCCTGGTGAGTGAGGATTTGGCCGGCCGTGTTGTCCACGGCCTTTTTCGTGCGATAGCGTTCGGTGCTGCTACCTCCGTACACCTGTGAGCTCGTATTGCTTTTCAGATCGTACTGCGCGTTCTTGCTGACTTTCCGTTGATAGATAGCGTAGGTGCGCGCCGCGATGGCCTGCGCCTCGAGCGCCTCCATGGGCCACCAGGGAGCCACTTCGTGATGAAGAACTCCATAAAGATACGCCTCTATCGGCAAACGATTCACGACAAAAAGACCACCGCTGGTGTCTTTCAGGATGGACAGGGTGCCGCGAAACTGCGATTGGTTGAGCCAGAGATCTTTTTCGGCGACGGTCTCGACCAGAATGCCCGCGCCAGTCCATTCGTCGGAACCAAGCCGGACGCCACGCGGGGTCACGACGGCCGTGGCGTTCAATTGCCGTCCTTTTTTCACTACCTGAAGTCCGGGCAAAATACGCACCTGGTAATTGCCCTTCGTGGAGAGCCGGGTGTTTTTTTGGCCTTCGGCCACGAGCACGCGCACGAGCAACGGTTCGACCGCAGACCGCTTTGTTGGTTCAGCGGAATACGCGGGGCAAGAAAGAAATAAGGAGAGAACCGTTAGGCAGGCGGCTTGCTTCGGTTTCACGACCCAAAAAGATCGCGTTTTTTTCCGTGGGCTCCGCCCCCAAGATGGCGTCGCGCGAGCTCCGTCGCTTCGCGTCCTCTGGATGTGCGTTTCAGATACCCGCTTTTCAAAAGAAACGGCTCCACCACGTCGACGAGCGTGTCGACCTCTTCATTCAGTGTTGCGGCCAGCGATTCGACGCCGGCGGGGCCGCCACCGTAAGAATCGATAAGCGTTGAAAGCACCTTGCGGTCCAGCGCGTCAAGGCCCGCGTCATCGATCCCATGCCCCTGCAAGGCCTTTCGCACGGTTTCCAGCGTGATCCCTGCGTGAGATTTCACCTGCGCGTAATCGCGCACGCGCCGAAGCAGTTTGTTGGCGACGCGAGGAGTTCCGCGCGAACGCCGCGCGAGTTCCATCGCGGCCTCGTCCTCGATGGCAATGGCCAGGATGCCGGCCGAACGCTTCACGATCACCTGCAAGTCCGACGGCTCATAAAAATCGAGGTGAAAGGACACGCCGAAACGGTCGCGTAAGGGAGAGCTGAGAAGCCCCTGGCGCGTCGTGGCCCCGACCAGCGTGAAACGCTTGAGCGCGAACTTGATGGTCTTGGCATAAGGCCCCTTGTCCACGACGAAGTCGATCTTGAAATCTTCCATCGCGGGATACACGAATTCTTCCACCACCTTGGACAGGCGGTGTATCTCGTCGATGAAAAGCAGGTCCCCTTCTTCGAGATTCGTGAGAATGCCGATGAGGTCGCCGGCACGTTCGATCGCGGGGCCGCTGGTCGCGACGATCTTCGCCCCCATTTCGTGCGCCACGATATGCGCAAGCGTGGTCTTGCCAAGCCCCGGAGGACCGGAAAGAAGCACGTGTTCCAGCGGTTCTTTTCTTTTTTTCGCCGCCGTGAGCGCAATGCGCAGATTTTCTTTCAGTGCTTCCTGCCCGATGAACTCGTCGATCTTGGACGGGCGCAGCGTGATCTCGACGACGCCGTCCGCGTCCTCGCTTTGCACGAGCTTCTCGCGCTCCATGCGCTCAAAGTGCATTTTCTCGCGCGTGCTGCTACGCTTGCTGACCTGTGACTTGATGTCTTTTTCGCGAGAGCTCACCGGCTCTCCTTTTTCTGTCGATACACTTCGTTCAGCACTTCTTCGACGCTCGCCAGATCCGATTTTCTCGCGAACGCCTTGCGGATCATGTCTTTGGCCTCTTCTTTTTTATACTGAAGCTGCAACAGCACCTCGAGCACGTCTTCTTCGAGCCCTGCCCCTGAGGATTTCGAAGCGGGGGCACCGTTCGAGCGGATGAGACCAAATTTGCCCATCTTGCCCTGCAACTTGGCTACGATCTCTTTGGCGCGCTGTTCGCCGATGCCCGGTAGTGACTTCAGGTACGATACATCCGCAGTGTCGATGGCCGCCGCAATATCGGCAATAGGCATGCTGAGGGCACGTACCGCCGCCTTCGGCCCCACGCCGGACACCGTAATGAACTTTTCAAAAAATTCTTTTTCGAGCCGGTTGGAAAAGCCGATGAGGATCGGGATGCTCTTGGAGGGGTCCGTCTGATAATAGTGGTAAGTGACCAGCGAAACGGCGGAGCCCCGGTTCAGGCCACCGCTCATGTTTTTCATGATGGCAACGGGAATAAAAACCTCGTACGAAAGACCGGCAACGCTCACGGTCACGCTGTGCTCCGAAAAGCTTTCTATGGAGCCGCTGATCTGCGAGATCATATTTTTCGCCTCAAAAGAGGGAGATAAGCGATGGCGATGGCCAGGGCGTCCGCCGCGTCCTCCGGTTCCGGCATCGATTTGAGACCGAGGATGGCCTGAACGGCGCGCTGCACCTGGGATTTTCCCGCATGGCCGTTTCCCACCACCGCCTTTTTCACGTGCGTGGAAGCGATGCTCGCAAGCTTCACGCCATGCATGCCACTCAAAAGGCACACAACGCCGCGCGCATGACCCATGAGTATCGCCGTGGTGGGGTGCTGATAATGCGCGTAAAGTTTTTCGATGACGATGAGGTCGGGATCATGCTCCGTGACGAGCTCGGACAATTCGCCATAAATTTTTTTCAGACGTCCGGAAACCTCACCGCCGTTGCCCGTGCGGATCACGCCGGCCTCCACGAGGTCGATGCGGCAATTCCAGGGGTTTTTATCGGCAACCGAAATGAGGCCGTACCCCGTGGTGCGCAGGCCGGGATCCACGCCGAGGATGCGCATCAAAAAGCGCCATTATTTGGCGAGCTCATGCAGGATCTCGTCGGGGATGTCAAAATTGACGTACACGTTCTGCACGTCTTCGTGCTCTTCGAGCGCATCGACGAGCGCCATGATGCTTTTGGCCTCGACGCTGCCGGCGATCTTGACGGTGGTCGAGGGGATACGCGTGACCTCCGCGCTTTCGGGCTTTATGCCCGCCGCCACGACGGCCTTTTTCACGTTCTCAAAATCATGCAGCTCCGTCGTGATCTCATAAGAGTCCCCTTGCGTGTTGAAATCGGAAGCGCCGGCATCGAGCGCGATGCTCATGAGGCGGTCCTCTTCCGAGGCCTCTTTTTTCACGACGATGAAACCTTTTTTGGCGAACTGCCAAGCCACCGACCCGGCGCCGGACATGTTGCCGCCTTTTTTCTCAAGAAGGCTGCGGATCTCGGCGGTGGTGCGGTTCTTGTTGTCGGTGAGAGCTTCGATGAGAATGGCGACCCCCGCCGGGCCGTATCCCTCGTAGGCCACTTCCTCGTACGAAACGCCAGGAAGCTCGCCGGTGCCTTTTTTGACCGCCCGGTCGACGTTGTCGGCGGGCATATTGGATTCTTTGGCTTTTTCGATGGCCGTGCGAAGGCGCGGGTTGGAATCGGGATTGCCTCCCCCATTGCGGGCGGCGGCGGTGATTTCCTTGATGATCTTCGTGAAAAGCGCTCCGCGCTTGGCGTCCAGGGCGCCTTTTTTATGCTTGATCGATGCCCACTTGGAATGGCCGGACATGTTTTCCTTAGCGTTTAGCGGATAGCGTTTAGCGTTTACGCGCGGCTCCTATCCGCTATACGCTAAACGCTCTACGCTAGATGCGGATTATAGCACAGTTCTTTTGGCCGGTAAATTAAGTGGGTCAGTTGCCGTGCTGAGAAACCAGCCAGCGCACGGTGCCGCTGATGGAGCGCATGAAAACGCTGTTCGTCACCGGCCCTTGAGGGGTGTAGCGAACGCCTCGGAGAAGGCTCCCGTTCGTGATGCCGGTGGCGGCGAACACGCACTCGCCTTTCACAAAGTCCTCGGTGGAATGCACCCTGGACTGCACGCGGCCATCTTTTTTCACTAGCTGCGCCTGAAAATCCCCTCTCAGGCATTTGATGGCGCAGGCCGTGAGCACGCCTTCGGGCGCCCCGCCGATACCGCAGAGGAGATCGATGCCGCTGTCCGGCAGGCAGGCGGCGATCGCCGCGGACACGTCACAGTCCTGGATCAGCTTGATGCGCACGCCGAGTGCCCGGAGCTTCCCGATGAGTTTTTCATGACGCGGTCTGTCGAGCAGGCACACCGTGATCTGAGAAGCGTCTTTGCCGGTGGCTTGCGAGATCTTGCGGATGGTCTTTGCGGGCGGGTCGGTGATGGAGAGCTTCGTTTTCGAGGCAATGGCCGGACCATACGCCATTTTGTTCATGTAAAATTCCGGCGTCGAAAAAAGGCTGCCTTTTCTGCCGACGGCCAGGACGCTGAGCGCTTCGGGGCCGGAGTTGACGGTGGGACGCGTGCCCTCGATCGGGTCGACGGCCAGATCATACACCTTCGGCTTCCGGTGATGCGCGAGGAGGCCGACCTTCTCTCCGGCGAAAAGACCGGCGCTCCGGTCCTTGATGCCTTCGCCGATAACAACGCGCGCCGCAAAGTCGATGCTGTTCAGGCGCTCACGCATGGCATCGGAGGCGGCTTTGTCCGCCGCTTTCTTATCGCCGCTTCCTATCCAGGCCGAGGCCTTGATCGCCGCGGCTTCCGTGACGCGGACGACCTCGAGATTGATGTGCTTCACTCACTCATACCGCGGGAGATTGGGCTTATCCTTGAAAAATTTCGTGCCGTTGGCGGGCCGGCGGAAAGATTTGAAACGCCGACGCCTTTTTCCAGGACCTTTGGACTTGGCCTCGGAAACGAGGAGTTTTCTCCCGAGAAAATCCGTGCCGTTCAGGCTCAGCGCCTTCGACGCCTCTTCGACCGTGGACATCTCGACAAAGGCGTAGCCTTTCAACTTCTTCGTCACCCGGTCGCGGATCATGTGCAGGCTGGTCACTCGTCCGCAGCGCGCGAAAAGCCCTTTCAGCTCGTCCTCAGTGGTGTTGTAGCTGAGATTCCCCACGTACAATCGATTGCTTGAAGCGTCCGACGCAGGCTCGCCCACGCGGCGTATGTTTGACGAAAATAGATTCGAAAAAAAATCCAAAATACCCATTGTTTCTCCTTATACGTTCTCGTGATAAAAGCGGCGCTCGTGTGGCCGCTCGGGACCCTTCTCCTATAACACATCCTGTTAAAAGAAGCAACGCTCACATTCCCCCTTTAACCTTTTGCGGCCTTCCGACAGGCCGCGATGACGCCTTCAACCTCTTTTTCTGTCATTTCCGGGAAAATCGGCAAGCTTAACACCTCCCGGCAGGCCCTTTCCGTTTCCGCAAGCGGCGCCGAGACTCTCGCAACCCGTTTGAAATCCGCCGGCTCCGCATAATGGACAAGCGTCGAGACACCCGCCTGCGATAATCGGGACCTGAACGATTCCCGCTCGGGAACGCGCACGGCGAAAATATGATAAATATGCTTCCGCCCAGGAGCCTCTACGGGACAAACGACGGAACTCCCTTCGAGCCCCTGCCGGTATGCCTCGGCGATGCGGCGCCTTTTTTCATTCCACTGCTCCAGATGCCCGAGCTTCACCAAAAGCACCGCGGCCTGGATGTCATCCATGCGGCTGTTGATACCGCCCGGTAAAATTTCCTCCGTTTTTTGGCGCCCATAATTCCTGAGCGCTTGCACGCGGCCGATGATGTCCGCTGAAGAAACGACGGCACCGGCGTCCCCCATCGCCGACAGGTTCTTTGTCGGATAAAAACTGAAACTGGCCGCCTGCCCGAAAGAACCGGCGCGACGGCCGCCAAATTCCGCACCATGGGCCTGCGAACAGTCTTCGATCAGCAAAAGCCCCTTTTTTTTCGCCAGCACCATGAGGGCGTCCATGTCGCAGCATTGCCCGTAAATATGCACGGGCAAAAGAGCTTTCGTGCGCGGCGTGATCGCCGACGCGGCGCTGGCGGCATCCATCGTCAGCGTGTCCGGCCGGATGTCGCAGAAAACCGGCGTGGCCCCGGTCATGACAATGGCGGCAGGCGTGGCCGGAGCCGTCATGGCCACCGTTACCACCTCATCGCCGGAGCCGATGCCATGCGCTTTCAGCGCCAGGTAAAGCGCGTCGGTGCCCGACGCGCAGGCGGCCACGGCGGGAACTCCGCAGAATCGGGCGAATTTTTTTTCAAGATCCACCACGCGCTCGCCCATCACGAAAAAACCGCTTTCCATGACCGCAGTGACGGCCTTGTCTATCTCGCCGCGCACCGTGTCGTAATTTCTTTTCAGGTCAATGAACGGAATTTGCAAAGATCACCAGTAATGCCGCTTATGGCGGCGGTAATACTGCAGCGTTTTTTTCAGGCCGTCACTCAGGTCCACGCGCGGCTTCCAGCCGAGCGTTCTAGCGATCAGGCGGAAATCGCCGTAATAGTTCTTGATGTCGATGCGCTTCAGGTCCTCGGGAAACGGCTCATGCCGGATGCGGCCGCCGCGGTTCACGGCCACGAGAAGCGCCGCCAGTTCTTTCAGGGAAACCGGTGAGGAGTCGCCGAGATTGAATACACGCCCGTCTGCTTTCGCCGTTTCGGCCACGAGCAAAAATGCGTCCACCACGTCGTCGATATAATTCAGATCGCGTAGCTGCTCGCCGTCCCCGTACACCAGCACCTCTTCTCCCGAAAGAATGCGCCGTATCCACAATCCGAGGAACATCTGCTTGGCATCTTTGACTCTCATCGCCGGGCCGTAAGTGTTCGTGAGCCGCAAAACACATGTCCTTAGACCGTAAACCTTATGGTAAAGCGTGTGGTATTCTTCCGCGGCAACCTTGTGAATGCCGTTCACGTCCGTGGGGTTGAGCGGATGCTCCTCATCGACGGGCAGATAGCTCGGGATGCCGTAGATCTGACGCGTGCCGGCAAAAATGATCTTCGTTTCGGGGCTGTGCAAGCGGCAGGCCTCCAGGAGATACAGCTGGGCCCGGCAATTGTTTTCGAGATCCGAGAAAGGATTTTTCATCGAATCGATGTGACTGGTCTGTCCGACGAGATTGAAAACGAAGTCCATGCCTTTCACGACGCGCGCGGCCGTTTTTTCGTTCCGCAGGTCGCCGAGAACGACGCGCGTCTTGCCGCGGATGTCCTGAACGTTGAATCGGTTACCTCCCAGATGCGGCAGAAGCGCATCCGCTACCGTTACCTTGGCGCCCAACCCCAAGAGGCGGCGTGCGATATGCGACCCGATGAATCCGAGTCCGCCGGCCACGAGAGCGCGTTTTCCCGCGAAAGCATTGCGCGGCATGTCAGCGGCCTCCCGGACGCCGTAGCTCACGCCCGAGGCGCGCGGCATCCGTGAGCGTGCCCCAGATCTGCCCGGGGCTGAAAAATTGTGAGTGGCCGTGGCGTCTCGGCCCGTGATGCACGGGGTGATCCACGATGCGAAAACCCGCATTCTCGGCCTTCTTCACGAGCTCGAGGCAGATGGCGCCGCTCGAGAGCCGGAGATCCACGGCATCTAACACTTTTTTCCGGATCAGACGAAAATCACAGTCCAGGTCGCGGACGCGGAAGCGGAAAAAAAAGCGCGTGACGGACAAATACAACCAGCCGAGCAGCACGCGGGGCCAGGGATCATTCCTTTGGATCTTGTATCCGTTCACCATGTCGACGCCTTCCTCCATCGCTTGCAGCATCCCTTTCAATTCTTTCACGTCGTACTGGCCGTCCCCGTCCGTATAAAATACGAGTTCCTTGGAGGCCTCGCGAAACCCCGTGCGCAGCGCCGCTCCGTAGCCGCGGTTCTCCCCGTGGGAAATAAGCCGGAGCTTTGGAAGACGCTTCATCTCTGAGCGGACGGTCTCCGCACTCGCGTCACGACTGCCGTCGTCAATAACGAGTATCTCATAATCGGCCGCGCATTGGGAAGCCACCGCGTCAGCCTCCTGGACAAGCGCGCCGATCGTATGAGCGTCGTTATAACACGGAAAAAACATCGTCAGTTCCTTGACGCGATTCACTCCGTCCTCCCCCGGCCGGCGAGACGGGAAAACGCGCAGGCGGCGTAAAAAATGAGTACAAAATCCATGGGCGCCCGTAAGCGGGTGGCCGGCCAATAAACGGAGTACACGACGGCGAAGCTCACGGCGGTGGCGATCAGAATGAAGTCCCCGCGCAAGAGCTTGCTCCTTCTCAGCCAAAGCCCCACGATGGCGCCGGCCAGAATGGCCCCGTAATAGATCGAATACAATATGTCGAAAAAAGGTTCTCGCGGCGGCATACTCCGAGCGGCCACGGAGCCATCCGGAAAAAGAAGAAGGCTCGACTTACGGTTTATGGAAAAACGCGGCACGAGGCGCGGGTAAAAAAGATAAAAAACGTTCTTTGCCTTTTGTTCCAGAGTCTGCCGCGGATGCTCTTTCATGTATTCAACAGCTTTCTCTGTGAAAAAATCGTCGGCGGCACGTGTTGTGTAAAAAAGATTCTCTCCCGTATCTTGGGGGCTTAAGACCCCAGGCCGTTCTTTTTTCAGTCGGGCGAACGCGTACGCGTTGAGGAGATCCGTGCTGTATTTTGGCAAAACGGCGGCCGTGTATTCGCAGTTTCCCTCAAAAAGATTAATCCCGCCCCGACTGGGGATCCAGACACGCTCGAGGCGGTAATTGCGCACCGCAAAAGGAAAAGTCATAGCGAAACATAGGCCCCCGATGATCAGCGCCTGCCTCCATCGCCCTCTCCAGGCAAGCGCCGCGAGCGCCGCGACGACGATCGGTAGCGAGGAGGCCCGTGAAAGAAGTAGCAGGCCAAAGGCGATCCCGCAAAACAACGCCTTCTTCCCACCCCGACGCTCGCATCTCACAAAACAAAAACACGCAACGATCAGCAGCAACGAGTAAAAAGTCACTTCGCTCATGAGCACTGAATGCCGGATAAGATAAGGGTGCAGTGCGTACATGGCTGCTGCCAAAATAGCTACGCGCCGGGCGACACCAAGCTCGAGGCCAAGACGATACATCAGCGGCGCAGCCAGCGAAACCACCACTGCCTGGAGCCCTATCATAAGATACAAATTGTCGAAAATGGCGAGGAGAATGGCGAGAAACGAAGGATAAAGCGGCTCTATCCCCGTCGTGGGCACATTTCGGAACGTGAAAGTTTGAAAATATGCCAGATCGTAAGAGATCCCCTCGTAAAGATTTCCACGAAAAGAGCGATAGATCTGGTGCTGTTCGACAGCCAGATAAGCGATGCGGGGCGCGAGACTGAGCAGGAACAGGGACCAGGAGGTCATTGGCAATAAAAACCCCGTTTCACTGTTGCCAGCAAAACGGGGTAGTTGGTTCAGACGTCGTTATACTTTGCGGACGTTCGAAGCCTGCTCGCCTTTTGGGCCCTGGGTGATGTCGAACTCGACGGTGTCACCTTCGGCCAGGGTCTTGAACCCTTCACCTTGAAGCGCTGAGAAATGGACGAACACGTCCTTCTTGCCGCCTTCGGGAGTGATGAAACCATAGCCTTTTTGATCGCTGAACCACTTCACTGTACCTTTAGTCATTATTGTTACCTTTGCTTTTACTGTTAAACACTGTCTTTGTTCTTACACACACAAAAAAAGCCGCGAATATAGTGCTTCGCGGTTTTCTGTTTTAGACCTTATCTTGTATAAGCTTCAAAAACAACCTCTACTATATTACGAGGGGGAGTGTAGCAGTCTCTTAACACCTTGTCAAGTATTATTTTAGCGAATTTGACCCCCCATGCCTTTGGCGCTATAATGGTGGCGTGGTCCCCAAAGACAAGGAAAAACGCCGGTTTTACCGGCATCCTGTCCATGTTCCCATCCGGCTGGAGGCTCTTGAACGGCCGTGTAAGTCGGTCGATATATCCCTGGGCGGCATGAGTCTTGTTTGGCCGGACGCCCTACAGAAAAGCGCTTCTCTCAACATCGATATTCCCGTCA
>CAZTBX010000003.1:0-11515 GCA_964612035.1 uncultured Planctomycetia bacterium | reverse complement strand
CCGCCGCAAAAAGGACGGCCAGCCAGAACAGGGCAGCGCGCATCACGCTTTTCCCTTTGAAACGCGTATGCGCGGGTCGGCGAGGCCGTAACCGATGTCCGCAAGCGCGTTGCCCAAAAGCGTCAGCGCCGCGCCGAGGACAAGAATGCCCATGATAACGGGATAGTCCCGCGCAAATACCGAATTGAAAAAAAGCCTCCCCATGCCCGGGATGGAAAAAACCGTCTCGAACACGACACTGCCACCCAGAAGTCCCGGGATAGAAAGTCCGAGCACAGTCAAAAGCGGTAAAAGCGCGTTTCTCAGGGCGTGTCCGTACAAAACCCGCTTCCTGGAAAGACCTTTGGCCGTGGCCATGCGAATGTAATTCTGGTCCAGGACCTGCATCATCCCGCTTCGCATGTAGCGCGAGATCCCCGCGAGACCCGTGATCGATGAAACCAAAAGAGGCAGTGCCAAATGAGCGGCTAGATCAGCGACGCGCCGAGGCCAGGACATTTCTTCGTAAAAAAGCGAATGAAGCCCCGACACCGGTAAAAGCCGCCACTCCACGCCAAAAAGCGATATCAAAAGAAGCGCCAGCCAAAAAGTCGGCATCGAGTAACCGGCGAAAAGTCCGAAAGTAAGCAGGCGGTCGCCGGCAGAATCCTTTTTCACAGCGCCGTACATGCCCAGCGGAATGCCCAATAAGAGAATGAGAAAAAGCGAAAGCAGACTGATGCCCAACGTCACTGGCACCGCCTCCGCTATCTTTTTAGTCACGGGCTCGCCATCCCGAAACGACACGCCGAAATCAAAACGCAGCATTCTTTTCAGCCACGAAGCATACTGCACGGTCAGCGGGCGGTCCAGGCCGTAAAGGCGGGCGAGGCGCTCCTTTGCCTCCGCCGTCACTTTGGGGTTCATCGCCGTCTGGGCGTCCACGGGACTGCCGGGCGCCAGATGAATGACGAGAAAACTGACGAAGCTGATACCGATAAAAAGAGGGATCAGCGACGCAAAGCGTTTGAGCGCGTAGGCGGCCATGCTTAGTTCTCTTTCAGCCGGTATTTCTGTTCGGCGGGCGGCACCTGCCAGTGGATGAAATTGTGCGCAATCCCTATGGGCGAAGGTCGGATGCCTTTGAAGCGTCTGTGAAGCACGGACAGCGACTCGGGGACATAGAGAAAAGTGTAGGGCTCGTCCTCGGCAAGTATCTCATGCACGCGCCGGTACACACGCGCCCGCTGGTCCTCCGGAAAAACACGCCTTCCCTCTTCGAGCAGACCGTCCACTTCCGGATTCTTGTAGCCGACAAAGTTGAACTGGCCGGGACCCGTGCGGCTTGAGTGAAAAATATCGTAAATGTCCGGGTCCAGCTGCATCTGCCACGCCAGGAGCACGGCATCGAAACGCCTTTTGTCGATGAACTCTTTTAGAAAAGTACTCCACTCGACGACCTGTATCTTCATATCGATGCCGATGTCGCGCAGACGCTTTTGGATGATCTCGCAGGCCATTTTTCTCTGGTCATTGCCCTGATTCGTTAATAGCGTGAACTGGAAGTTTCGGCCCTCACGGTCGAGGATGCCGTCGCCATCGGCATCCGCCCATCCGGCCTCTTTCAAAAGTGCCGACGCGGCAGCCGGGTCAAACGGAGCGGGCTTGATGTCGCGGTTGTAGGCCCAGCTTTCCGGAAGATACGGCCCCGTCGCCACGCGGCCGAAACCCAGAAGCGACACATCGATGATGTCCTGCTTGTGAATGGCGAGGCCGAGCGCCTTTCTCACGCGGCGGTCGGAAAAGATGGGATGGTCGAGGTTGTAGCCGATGTAAGCGTAAGAAAAGCTTGGCAGTCTGTACTTTTGGAAGCGGCTCGTGAACGCGGGTTTGTCGGTCTGCCTCTTGTACTGCAACGGCGTCAGCCCCGCCGCGTCGATATTTTCGGTGAGAAGCTCGAGGAACGCCGTCGATTGGTCCGGGATGATGCGATAGACATAGCGGCCGATGCCGGGCTTGCGTTCAAAATAATGGGGGTTCGCCCAAAGCTCTATGCTTTCGCCTGTGTTCCATTTCTTCAGGATGTAGGGGCCTGTCCCGATGGGTTTGCGGGAAAAGGCGGTGGTCCTCAGGTCCTCTCCCGCGAGTAAGTGCTCGGGCACTATGCCCATGCTCCAACTCGAAACGCCCGGTGAAAAGGGTTCGCGATAAATCACTTTAACGGTCAGGGCATCCGGGGTCTCCACGCTTTGGATCTTTTCAAAATCCCCCGAGTACGGGGTGGGCACGGAGGGGTCGGTGAGTTTCTGGTAAGTGAAAAGAACGTCTTTGGACGAGAAAGGTTCTCCGTCCTGCCAAAAAACGTTTTTTCTGAGATGAAAAATGAGCGTCTTGCCGGCGTCCGTAACCTCCCAGCTTTCCGCGAGATCGCCGGTGAGCTTCAGATTTTCATCGTATTTCACGAGACCGTTGAACACCAGCCTCGAAACCTCCGCGGAAGCGCTGTCTGTGGCTAAAAATGGGAGGAGATTTGAGGGTTCGGCGATGTAGGCCGTGACGAAGGCGTCATCGGCCGGGACCGGCGCGCAAAAAAGACACAAAAAAAATATCCCAAACAGGATGCTTGGAGATATTTTTTGGCGAAACTGAATACCAGCCTTAACTGGCATTGGCCTCCGCTGGCTTTTGCTCGATCGGCTTGACTTCGGCCGCAGCCGTCGATGTTGTAGAAGCCGCGCGGGCGCGCATTTCCTTTTCGATCAGTGACTTGCCGCGCTGAGTCGAGAGAATGCCCAAAGAAAGCGAGGTGATGATGAAAAGAACGGCGCACACCTCCGTCGCCTTGGTCATGAAAGCGTTGGTCTCCGTGCCAAATATGCTCTGCGGCTGTCCCCCGCCCATCATGTCCGAAAAACCGCCGCCGCGGCCGGCCTGCAGAAGTACGACGAGGATGAGCACGAGACAAACGACTACATGGATGATCATAAGCAGAATGTACATTGTTTTACTCCGGTTTAAATGGCATTGCGCACGATATCGGCAAAAACCTGCGCTTCCAGGCTCGCGCCGCCTACTAGCGCCCCGTCGATGTCGGCCTCGCGCATGAGCTCCGCGATATTGTCTGGCTTCACGCTGCCGCCGTACTGTATCCTGAGATCGCGAGCGGTCTGCTCGCCGAACTTCTTGGAGTTCCACTTGCGAATAAAGGCGTGCGCCTCTTGGGCCTGCGCGGGCGTAGCCACCTTGCCGGTCCCGATGGCCCATACGGGCTCATACGCGAGGATGAGCAGGCCCATGTCCGCCGCTGACAGGTCGCCGAAAGCGCCTTTCAACTGATCTTCCAACACCTGAAAAGTCCTCTGGGCTTCGCGCTCGGCGAGCGTCTCCCCGATGCACACGATCGGTGTCAGGCCAGTTTTTAGCGCGGCCTTAGTTTTTTTGTTCACGGTCTCATGTGTTTCGTGGAAAAATTGCCGCCTCTCCGAATGCCCAATGACGACGAACTCGGCGCCCGCTTCTTTGAGCATCGCGGCCGAGACTTCGCCGGTGAAAGCTCCTTTGTCTTCCCAGAACATATCCTGCGCGCCGACTCGAATGCCCGTTTCCATGAGCACTTCGGCGACTTCGCTGAGCGCCGTGAAAGGCGGGCACACGACGACCTCCACAGGCTGAGTGTCCGTGATGAGACGCTTCAAAAGCGTCACGAGATCCACGGCCTCGCGGATGGTTTTATTGAGCTTCCAGTTTCCTGCTATCACGGGTTTTCTTGTGTGCTGTTTCATTTATCGTTCAATGCCGCGATGCCCGGCAGTTCCCTGCCTTCGAGATACTCCAACGACGCGCCGCCACCGGTGGAAATATGCGTCATCTTGCCGTCGAGGCCGAAGCCTACTACGCAGGCGGCGGTGTCCCCGCCCCCGACGATGGTCACGGCACCCGTCAGGCCAGCGAGCTTCTCGGCGATCCGCTTCGAGCCGTTGGCAAAAGGTTTCATTTCAAAAATACCCATGGGTCCATTCCAGATCACGGTCTTGGCCGAGTCCAGCGCCTGGCTGAAAAGCTGCACGGTCTTGGGGCCGATGTCCACCCCAAGCCAACCGTCCGAGATGCCGGGTCCCTCGACGCGCGTGGGGGCGTTCTCTTCCACTTTTTGCACCACAAGATGATCGACGGGCAATAAGATCTCGACTTTGTGTGCCTTGGCCTTTTCCAGGATCGAAGCGGCTAGATCCAGCTTGTCCTTTTCGAATCTCGAGGCGCCGATCGACACACCTTTGACTTTCAGAAAAGTGTAGGCCATCGCGCCGCCGATGAGGAGCTTGTCCACTTTTTTGATGAGATTTTCAACGACGCCGATCTTGTCCGAAACCTTCGAGCCACCCAGGATGGCCATGAACGGTTTTTTAGGGTTCCGGACGGCATTGCCAAGATACAGGATCTCTTTTTCCAGCAGAAAACCCGCCGCCGCCGGAAGAAATTTCGTGATCGCGACAACGGAGGCGTGCGCGCGATGGCTGGAGCCGAAAGCGTCATTGATATAAATATCGCCGTTTTCGGCAAGGGCCTTCGCAAAACGCTCGTCGTTCTTTTCCTCTTCCGGGTGAAAGCGCAGGTTCTCAAGCACGGCCACGCCGCTCTTTGACGAGGCCAGTTCCTCTTTCACGCGCGTCCCGATGCAGTCCGAGCATTGGGTCACTTCCCTCTTCAGCAGTTCGGAAAACCGCTTGGACGCGGGTGCTAAGCTCATCGAGGGCACGGGCTTGCCGTCCGGACGACCCAAGTGGCTCATGAGCGTGACCTTCGCGCCGTGGTCCAGCGCATGCTGGATGGTCGGAAGAGACGCGCGGATGCGGCTGTCATCAGTGACGTTCAGGTTCTTGTCCAGAGGGACGTTGAAATCCACGCGGATCAAAACGCGTTTGCCGCGAATGTCGAACTCCCGGATCGTCTTTTTCATGGAAAAAAGAGCTTATCGACGGGCCTCGACGGGCATCGTTTTCCCGATGAAGATCACCAGGTCGATGACACGGTTCGAATAGCCCCATTCGTTGTCGTACCAGCTGAACACCTTGACCAGTTTTTTGTCGATGACGTTCGTGAGCTCGGCGTCCACGATGGAAGAGCGCGGGTTGTTCTGGAAATCCCTGGACACCAGTGGCTCGGTGCTGTATTCGAGTATGCCCTTCATCTTGCCCTGGGCGTATTCCTTGAACACCGCGTTCACAGACTCCTTGGACGCCTCTTTTTCGACTTCGCAAGTGAGGTCGACGAGCGAGACATTGGGGGTCGGGACGCGGATGGCCACGCCGTCCATTTTACCTTTGAGCTCGGGAATGACGAGACCGATAGCCTTGGCGGCGCCCGTCGAGGTCGGGATCATGGAAAGCGCTGCGGCGCGCGAGCGTCGCAGGTCCTTGTGTCCGAGGTCCATCAAACGCTGGTCATTGGTGTAGGAATGGATGGTGGTCATGAAACCTCTTAGGATGCCAAAGCGGTCAAGCAGGGCTTTCGCGACAGGCGCCAGACAGTTCGTCGTGCAAGAGGCGTTGGAGATCACGTGGTGCTTCACGGGATCGTATTTTTCCTGGTTCACACCGAGCACGATGGTGATGTCCTCGTTCTTCGCCGGGGCGGAAATGATGACCTTTTTCGCGCCGCCTTTGGTGATATGCACCTCGGCCTTTTCCTTTTCGGTGAAAGCGCCGGTGGATTCGATGACCACATCCACGCCAAGCTCCCCCCAGGGGATCTGGGCCGGGTCTTTGTAATTCAGGACTTTGAGGTGTTTGCCGTTGATATTCAGGCCGTCGCCCTCGACGGTCACGGTGCCGTCAAACGCGCCGAGAATGGAATCATGCTTCAAAAGATACGCGTGCGACTCCAGCGGGATCGGCAGATCGTTCACCGCCACGAATTCAATGTCTTTATTTTTGACGCCGGCCCGAAAAACGTTGCGGCCGATGCGGCCAAAACCGTTGATACCTACTCGGATAGACATGACCAAAACCTCCCTAACCTTTGATGAATGAATGAGTAAACAGGAAATTCAGAGGATTATTATAGACGCTGACAATGGGGCTGTCAAAACAATCCCTGGGAACGCCTAGCAAGAAGGGTGACGGCCTTTTTGGCTTCTTCAAAATAGGGGTCGATCACAAGCGCCTTTTCCCACAAGGCCTTGGCCTCTTGGGGCCGCCCCAGCTCGTACATCAGGAGACCGAGGTTGGTCAGCGCGCGGGGATTGGCGGCGTTGAGCTCTATCGAGCGCTCGAACTCTTTTTTCGCGCGTTCGGTATCCCCTCTTTTCCCATACACCATGCCTAGATTGTTGTGGGCCTGCGGGGAGTCGGGTTTCAGCTCTATCGCCTTCAGAAAAAAGCTCTCCGCCCTGTCGAGGTCGCCGATGCGGTCGTAATAAAGACCGAGGTTGTTGTAGATCTGCGAGTCCTCCCTGCCTTTCTCAAGGGCCTTCAGGTAGTAAGGGAGCGCGTCGTCATATCGCCGAAGGGTAGTGAGCGCGATGCCCATCGCATGCATAGCCTTCGCCGACGCCGGATCGGCCGCCATCGCCTTCTCGTAAAAAACGATGGCGCTTGCCGCGTTCTTTTGGCGAAGAAGCGCATCACCGGCATTCACATAATCGCCAGAGACGTCGGGTGTCACTAGCCGTAGATGACCTATCACTACCGCCGTGATCGCGGCCGCCGCGTACAGAGAGACCTTTGTCCATTTTCTTCCTTTTGCGGCGTCTGCGAATTGTCCGACACCAAAAGCGGCCAAAGGAATGAGGGCGCTCATGAGCGGCAAGCGATAGCGCGCGTTCACGAAAAACCCCATGAGGCCCACGACATAGCTGCCTATCCATAGCCAAACAATGCCCCGGTGCCGAAGACGATTGAAAGACGCGGCGAGACCTATGGCAAAAAGCGGCCCCAAAAGGACAAAGTTCGGCCAAGGCACACGGAGAAATGGGTTCAGTTCTTTGGAAAAAGCATACCCTTCGACATCTGAGATCTCGCGCGCGTCAAAGAAGAGCAGGATCTTTCTCCCGCACAGCCACAAAAAACGGCCGGGGTTCTCACGGATAAAGGTCCAGGCCTTCGCGGACCAGTAGCGCGAGACCTCGGAAGGCTTGAGTAGTCTGCCAACCTCTTTTTCCGCCAGGCTGCGTGAATCGCGGATCTGGGCTTCCACATTGCTGCCAGTTCCCTCGGGAGCGGTGAAAACCCCTTCGGCCTTTTCGTTGTTGCCGATATAAAAATTGAAACCGGAGTGCGACGTTAGAAGAACAAAATCTTTTCCTACAATCAAATTGTGCGCAGGCACTGGCGCCAATGTAAGTAAAAAGGCCCCCAAACATATAAGAACTGACCTGGGGACAGTCCCCGGGACAGTCCCCGGGGACTGTCCCCATCTACGAAACCATATGCCCATGAGAAACAGGGGAACAAAAAGGATGATACCCGCTTTGGTAAGCGCCGCCAGACCCGCTGTGACACCGAAGACGGCCGCCCTCTTCGCCGTAGGCCTATCGTCAAGACGCAGCGCCAGATAAAGCGCCGCCGCATAAAGGGCCGTACCGAGCGATTCTGGAATGAAGATCAACTCATGAAAAAAGAGCGGCCCATAGACGGCGGCGAAAAGCCCTGAAAAAAGCGCCGTTCGTTTCCCCGCAAGCGTGAACCCGATGAGGTAAATAAAATACGCCGTCACGCCGCCGAGCAACGCTTGCAGGACTTTTACGGCATCGATGGACGCGTGGAGTTTATAGCAAAGCGCGAGAAAATACGGATAAAGCGGCAGGCCATAAAACACACTTTGATCGGGGATCCCACGGGAAAGCCTGAGCGCCCAATCGTGGTAATACGCGGGGTCTAGAAGAGACGGAGCATAAAACGGCGTCTGGCGTGCGAACACGAGATACGCGAAGCGCACGGCGAGCGCGATGACAACGCAGAGCCCTGCCGCGCGAAAGTCTGGACTGACCGCCGAGTTAGTTTTCGCCAAAGAAAACCGTCACGTTGAACGCGATGTTTTCGACGGCGAGGCTTTTTGGAAAGGCGGCGAACGGCGCCGACTCATGCAGGCATTGCATCGCGAGGACTTTCAGGGGCTCGCCGGCGTCGGAGCCTTTTTCGACCACCACGCCCTTTTGAAGCTTTCCGGACGAATTGAGGACAAAATAAAGACACACGCTGCCCGATTCGACGCCGGAAGCCCCGTAATGATCCCTCAGGGTCTTATGGATCTTTTCCTTCACGAGTGAAAAATAACTGACAAAGACTTTTCCTTTTTGCGGGTCAGCGATGAGCTCGGCGCTGGTTTTAGTCTTGGCCACCGGCACCGCGGCGGCGGGCGGAAGCGGCTGTGCCGGAGGCAAATAGCGCACGACCTTTTTTGCCGGCGGCGTCGGTCTCGTCGGGGTGGCTGTTGGTTTTACCGGAGAATGAACGACCTTTGGCTGGGCCTGCGGGACTTCGGCCGCTTTTATCTTGGCGATATATTCGACATAGGAGACCTCTATCGGCTCCGTATGCGCCTGTCTGGACATCGCCGAAACCCCGACGGAATAGCAGACGAAAGCGTGGAGCGACGCTGAGACGAAAAAGATAGAGCCTAGACGCATGAGCTAAATTTTACCCCTTCTCCCGAGGTATTTGAACAAAAAACTGAAAAAACGCAGTGTGTCTACGAAAGGATTGATCTTGCTCGGGCCGCCCTCGTACACGGACCGGATGGGAATAGAGCGGATGTTGAGGCCTAGCCGCGCCGCCTCGAGAAGCATTTCGGATTCGATCTCAAAGCGTCCCGTGTTCAGCCGCAGCCGGCGAAGCGCGTCTTTTTTCAAGGCACGGTAACCGCATTGAGTATCCGGGATGGATCGGGAGGCCGCAAGCGACAAAACCCCGGACATGAAACGGTTGGTCCAGAGGCGCAGCCAGGGCATGCGGCCGGGGCTGTGCATGCGGTTCCCGATCACAAAGTCGGCACCGGCATCGAGTGCCCGGACAAAGGCCCCGAGTTCATCGGGCGAATGCTGTCCGTCCGCATCCATGAGCACCACCGCCTCGTTGTTCGACGACAAAAACCATTCAAACCCTTTGCGCAACGAGACCCCCTTCCCCTCGTTCACCGGCGAAAGGATGGAGTAGATCCCCGGAAGGTCTTGAAGGATCTTGGCGGTAGAGTCCGTGGAGCCGTCATCCACCACGAGCACCGTGAAACCGAGATCGCGCACGGCGCAGGCGACACGCGCGATATTTTTTTCTTCATTGTAGGCGGGGATCAGCACGCAGACGTCGTGCTTGGTCATTCCGGCCATGTCTGTTTCTCCCAAAATCGCTGAAAGATCAGCCACTGCGTGGGGCGTTCCCGTATCGCTTTTTCCAGGATACCGGCAAATTCCTGTGTCATCTGCCGCTCATCACCAACGCTGAGTGGACGCCTGATCTCAAGGAGATAGCGATCTTCGTCCATGAAAAAAAAGCACGGTAGCACCGGCGCGCCCATGGCAGCGCCGATGCGCGCAGGGCCCTGTGGGAAAAGAACTTCCTTTCCGAAAAAATTCACGGGCACGCCGCTGCCGGAAAAAAGCCTGTCACCGTTCAAGCCCAGCACTTCATTATTTTTCAGCACTTCATAGCAGCGCCGCAGATAGCCCCCAAAAGGCAGGATGTCCAGTTGGTGTCTGGACCGCAACTCCTGAAAAAACGCGTTCACCCAGGCGTCCCGGTGCTTCATGGCCACGGCGTGCAGAGGATATCCGAGCCGGGCCAGGGTCATACCGGCTAGCTCCCAGTGGCCCACATGGGCGGAGGCCACAATGGCGCCCTTGTTCTGGGCCAGCGCCTCGTCTAGAAAGTGCAGACCGCGTATGCGCACCTTGTTCTCGATGAAACCGTTCGAGAGTTCGCGACTGTAGAGTAGGTCAACGAGGAAAAACGAAAAGTTCTGGATGACCTGGCGTGCCTCGAGCGTGAGCTCTTTGTCCGAGGGATGCCCCAGCGCCTCACGAAGATTGTCTTTCACGATTATGAGGTCTTTGGAGGTCGACGAATAAACGGCCGCGATGCTTTTGGCGAGGAGGCGTGAAGCAGGCTTCGGGAGAACGGCCGCGAGTGCGACCGCGAGCGAATAGGAAAAGCGGTTCCCTTTCAAACCGTCGCGGCCTCCGGTTTTAAAACTACGGAATTAAGCTTGAGTCTCCAAAAGGCCTTTGATCTTTTGAAGGGCAAGTCTGATCCTTGTCGTGTCCTCGACGAGGGCAAAACGGACATACCCTTCCCCGTATTCGCCGAAACCGGTGCCGGGCGCCACGGCCACGCCGATCTCGTCCACGAGAAGCGTCGCAAACTCGAGCGCTGTGAGCGCCGAATATTTGTGCGGGATACGCGTCCAGACATAAAAAGTGGCCTTGGGCTTGTCGGTTTTCCAGCCGATCGCGTTCAGGCCGTCAACGAGCACGTCCCTTCTTTCCTGGTAAAGCTTCACCATGTCCTGCACGCAGTCCTGCGAACCATCCAGCGCGGCGATGGCCGCTTCCTGCACGGCGCGGAAAATGCCGAAATCCGTGTAACTTTTAGTCTTGGCGAGCGTTTTCAGGATCGTGGCGTTGCCCACGGCGTAACCGATGCGCCATCCGGCCATGTTGTATGATTTGGAAAGCGTGTGGAACTCGATGCCAAAATCGCGCGCACCTTTTACCTGAAGGAAACTCGGGGCCTTGTAGCCGTCGAACACGATGTCGGAGTAAGTGAGGTCATGCGCCACGATGATGTTTTTTCCCTGCGCCCATTTCACGATGTGCTCGAAAAATTTCGCGTCACAGACGGCGCCCGTGGGATTGTGGGGGTAGCTGATAAACATCAGCTTCGCCATCTTCACCACTTCTTTGGGCAACGCGTCGAGGTCTGGCAGAAAACCTTTTTCGGCCGTGATGGGAATGTTGTACAGAATGCCGCCGGCCATGATGACGCCGTTGAAATGCTCGGGGTATGCCGTATTTGGCTCGAGTGCGATGTCGTCGTTGTTCAAAAATGGCAGCGAAAGATGCGCGATGCCCTCTTTCGAGCCGATGAGTGGCAGTACTTCGGTGGACGGATCAAGTGTGACGCCGAAGCGTTTTTGATAAAAGTTGGCGATGGACCGGCGCAGCCTATTTTCCACGTCGCCGTCCGGACGCGAGTAGCGGTGGTTCTCGGTGATCTGGGCCGCTTCGCAGAGCTTTGCGATGACATGCGCCGGCGCCGGCTGGTCCGGGCTTCCCATCCCGAAGTCGATGACATCCACGCCTTTTTCCTTGGCGCGGCGTTTCAGGTCATCGATGATGGTGAAAAGATAAAGCGGTAGTCGTTTGAGTCTGTTGGCTTCCTGCATTTTAGATCTTTTTCCTCTCTTTAAGCGCTTGTTTCAGCGCCGCGAAAGAATCTTTCGCATGAAAAGAACTTCTCACAAAAGGGCCGCTTTCCACCCAGGCAAAACCCATGGCCAGGGCCTCTCTTTTGTAGTCCAAAAAGGCGTCGGGATGCAGGTATTC
>CAZTBX010000002.1:0-1780 GCA_964612035.1 uncultured Planctomycetia bacterium | reverse complement strand
CAAAAGAATTTGGCAGCAAGCGATCCCCGCCGCTCCCACACCGTTCACTACGATACGAATTTCACGGATATCTTTTTTCACGACTTTGAGCGCATTTTTAAGCGCCGCCAAGAGCACAACAGCCGTGCCATGCTGGTCGTCATGCATGACGGGAATGTCCAAAATCGCTTTCAGACGGCTTTCGATTTCAAAGCAACGCGGGGCACTGATATCCTCAAGATTGATCCCGCCGAAACCAGGCGCGATATTTTTAACGGTATTCACGATCTCGTCGACGTTTTGAGTGGCAAGACAAATCGGCCAGGCATCAATCCCGGCAAACTCCTTAAAGAGCATCGCCTTGCCTTCCATCACGGGTAAAGCTGCCAAGGGACCCAAGTTTCCAAGCCCTAAGATAGCTGAACCGTCGCTGACGACGGCCACGCTGTTGCTTTTCACCGTCAGCGCGTAAACTTTGGCGGGATCCTCGGCGATTGCTTTTGAGACCCGCGCTACTCCCGGAGTGTACGCCATCGAAAGCTGATTCCGCGTCTTGATAGGAAATTTACTTTCCACGCGTATCTTTCCGCCAAGATGAAGGAGAAATATTCTGTCGGACGCCGAAATAACCTTTACTTTTTCCAACCCGTTCAGGCGATCGATCACCTTTTTCCCATGTTCTTCGCCCGCCACATCAAACGTGATGTCCCGTATCATTTTTTCTTTAGTTACTTCCACGATATCAATGGCCCCCAAGTTCGCTTTTTCCCTGGCAAGCAAATCAACCACTGACGCAAACACCCCGGGCTTATTTTCAAGATTTAAACGCACGGTTAATCTATAATTCGAATAGGGACCGCTATCGGGCATGAGAACCTCCGGTGCTTTTTACCCGCTCTTTATTCACTTCTAATTCCCGAATAATAGCGTCTGCCATCTGCCGCGTACCTACAGCGGAATGGGCGTCTTCCTTGCTTTTAAGGTCGGCAGTCACGCGTCGGCCTTCACGAAGAACTTCGGTCACGGCCTGCTCCAGCCGGTCCGCCGCTTTGGACTCCCCAAGATGGCGTAGCATAAGCACGCCGGAGAGAATCGCCGCGGTGGGATTGGCCACGTTTCGCCCCGATAATTGAGGGGCTGAACCATGCACCGGCTCAAACACTGCCAGGTCATCTCCGAGATTAACTCCTGGAGCCACCCCTAGCCCGCCGACAAGCCCGGCGCAAAGATCCGAGACGATGTCTCCATACAGATTAGGCAAAACCAAAACGTCATAGGCTTCGGGCGACTGAACCAGTTGCATACAAAGACTATCCACGAGTTGATCCTGAAATTCTATTTTCCCCGCGTATTCCGAACCGATCTTGCGAAATATCTGTAAAAAAAGTCCGTCCGTGTACTTCATGATATTCGCTTTATGAACGGCCGTGATCTTCTTACGTTTATTCTTAAGAGCGAATTCAAAGCCAAAGCGGATGATCCTCTCCGATGCGGCAGCCGAGATCGGTTTTAAAGAGATGGCGGCGTCCGCCTGGATTTGTTTTCCTCCGTGCGCTTTGATCCATTCAATCAATGCTTTTGTGTCCGAACTTCCACGGTCGTACTCGATGCCTGCGTAAAGATCTTCCGTGTTTTCGCGTATGAGAACGAGATCGACTTTTTCATAATGAGAAGGAACGCCCGGATAAAGACGGCAAGGTCTCACACAAGCATACAAATCAAGAGCCTGACGAAGAGCGACGTTCACCGAACGCATTCCCGTTCCAATGGGAGTCGTGACCGGGCCCTTCAGCGCCACTTT
>CAZTBX010000001.1:0-17407 GCA_964612035.1 uncultured Planctomycetia bacterium | reverse complement strand
TGTGTGGGGGATCAATCTCTATCCAGAAATGCCCGAGAGCGAATTTATCGAATTCGACTCCATGATCAATATGCGCCCGTCCCAGGGCAACAGAAGCCGTGGGGTGGAGGACGAGGGAACCCGCAGAAAGATCGTGTCCATTGTGAAAAAGTTTATCATCCGGTGACTGATCAACACCCCGACCTTGCCCGGGGGCGCTGGCGTGAGCTGTCGTTCCTTGAGCAGATGGCAAATATAGGGAGCGAAGTAGAGCGCGCGCTCAATTGGCAAGCCAAACACAATGCCGACTATAGCCGGAAAGCGTTTGAGCGTGCCCTGGAGCTTGTTGACCTGACCTTGGGGATCACTACGCATTTCGCTCGATTGAAGGAACTTGCCCGCTTGCGGGAGGCCATGGTGGATTATTTTTTTGGAACGAATCAGTTCATGTCCCTCGAAAGTTCCTGGCGGAAATATTTTTTACATTTCACTTATGCCGCGCGTCGGAACCATTGAAGGAGCATAGGGAGATAACATTTTGAGTAGCATTGACTTGAAGCATGTTGCCCGCCTGGCTAGATTGCATTTCAAAGACGAAGAACTCAAGGTTTTTGAGTCCCAGATAGGCGATATTTTGAAGTTCGTCGAAAAATTGAAAGAGCTGGACGTAAAAAACGTGGAGCCCACAAGCCATCCTCTGGCACTGAAAAACGTTTTCCGCGAAGACAAAGTCACCCCCTCCTTGCCGATGCGGGAATTTCTGAAACACGCCCCAGCCGTGCACGGCCCGTTCTTCGAAGTCCCGAAGATCATAGAGGACAAATCTTAGAGGTGTCTCCCCAAGACGGTTTTTCAAAGAAAACCGCGTCACAGCTTGCCGAGTGCTATCGGAAGAAAGAATGCACGAGGGAAGACGTCCTCCGCTCCATCGCGCATGCCGTCGCCGAAAAAGACAAGAAGCTCAATGCTTACATCCATTTTGATGCGGCTCGTCATAAAGAACGCGGCACAAACGGCGCCCTGCAAGGCATCCCCATTGCCGTGAAAGACAATATTTGCGTCGAGGGCGAGGAGATCACCTGCGCATCCAAAATTTTGCAGGGATTCGTCTCGCCATACAACGCGACGGTCATCGAAAAGCTTTTGGACGCCGGAGCCGTGATGTACGGCCGCACGAACATGGACGAATTCGCTTTCGGTTCCAGCTGTGAGACTTCTTTTTATGGCGTGACACGCAACCCGCGTGATACCGAAAGGGTGCCGGGCGGATCCAGCGGTGGATCGGCGGCCAGTGTCGCTGGGCATTTGGCCATCGCGGCTCTAGGCTCGGATACCGGCGGTTCCATCCGCCAGCCCGCGTCTTTCTGCGGCGTCGTGGGCATGAAGCCGACTTACGGGCGTGTTTCACGCTACGGCCTCATCGCGTTCGCCTCGAGCCTCGATCAGATCGGACCCATCACGAAGGACGTGCGCGATTCGGCGTTGATCCTGAAAGCCATCGCGGGCCATGACCCGAAAGATTCAACCTCCGCCGACTTGCCGGTACCCGATTATTCCAGTTTTCTAGGGAAAGACATACGCGGCATGAAGATCGGCGTGCCCAAAGAATACCGCAACCCCGGCAAGTCCGAGGACAATGAGGTCGTGGACAATGCCAAAAAAGTCTTGCAGAGACTCGGGGCCACCGTTGAAGACGTGAGCCTGCCTCACACGCCCTACGCCGTTGCCGTGTACTACATCGTGGCGCCGTCGGAGGCGAGTTCGAACCTGGCGCGCTTTGACGGCGTGCGTTTCGGCCATAGGAACCGCGAGGCTAAAACCATGCTGGAAATGTACGAGAAGACGCGCGGGGACGGTTTCGGCGCCGAGGCCAAGCGCCGCATCATTTTAGGCACTTACAGTCTCTCCAGCGGCTACTACGACGCGTATTATCTGAAGGCGATGAAAGTGCGGACCAAGATCAAGCAGGATTTTGACGAGGTGTTCAAGCGTTTTGACGCGCTCATCACCCCGACGGCGCCGGGCGCGGCGTTCAAGATCGGCCAAAAAACGAAAAACCCCATCGAGATGTATCTTTCTGATATTTACACGATCTCGGCCAATCTGGCGGGGATCCCCGCGTTGTCCATCCCCGGCGGTATTTCCAAAGACAACGGCCTGCCGCTGGGCCTACAATTTTTAGGCAAACCGTTCGACGAAGGCACGCTGTATCGCCTCGCGCATGCATTCGAAGAGAACACAGACTTTCATAAAAAACTGGGCAACGTATCATGAATGTCTATCCTGTCACCATCGGTCTTGAGGTGCACACACAGCTGAAAACCGCTTCCAAGATCTTTTGCGGCTGCGCGCTGTCTTTCGGCAGTGAGCCCAACACGCAGGTGTGTCCGGTGTGTCTAGGTCTTCCGGGCGCGCTGCCGGTGCTGAATCGCGCGGTGTTCCGCCTCGGCCTGCGGGCGGTGCTGGCGCTGAAGGGGACGCCCTCCAAGCACATCAAGTTCGACAGGAAAAATTATTTTTATCCGGACCTCCCCAAAGGCTATCAGATCTCACAGTTTGACGCGCCGCTCGGGCAAGGGGGTCTCATCGAGATCCTGGTGGGCGGAAAAAAGAAAAAGATCCGTTTGAATCGCGTGCATCTCGAAGAAGACGCCGGCAAGCTTGTGCATGACCTTTCGCCCAAGGCCAGTCTCGTGGATCTGAACCGCGCCGGTACGCCGCTCATCGAGATCGTGAGCGAGCCGGATCTCGAGACGCCGGAGGAGGCGCACGAGTACCTTTCGAATCTGAAAGCGATCTTGAAATTCATCGAGGTGTCCGACTGCGACATGGAAAAAGGGCATCTGCGCTGTGACGCGAACGTGTCCGTCCGAAAAAGCGCTGCAGACCCACTCGGAAAAAAAGTAGAGATCAAAAATCTCAATTCGTTCAAGGCCGTGAAATCATCTCTCGAGTATGAGATCGCGCGCCAGCGCACGGCGCTGGAAAAAGGGGAGAAGATTACACAGGAGACGCGTCTCTGGGACGACGCGAAGCAGAAGACTTTTACCATGCGTTCCAAAGAAGAAGCGCACGATTACCGGTATTTCCCCGAACCGGACCTCGTCCCTTTTTCAGTCACCGACGCGGAAGTGCAAAAAGAAAGAGAAGCCTTGCCGAAACTGCCCGATCAGCGGCGCGTGGATTATATGGCGCAGTTCGGCCTCTCCGAATACGACACCACGCTTCTCACTCAGGAAAAAGAGATCTCGGACTTTTTTGACAAAGTCGTGCGCGAAGCCGCTTCCTTTCAGGGTCTCACGCCGAAAGTCATGGCCAACTGGATCACGGGTCCCGTTTTCGCCTATCTGGGTGAAAAAAATTGCGGCATCGAGGCGACAAAACTGGCGCCGTCGCTTTTGCTGAAGACTGCCGACCTCGTGCAAAAAGGGGCGGTGAGCCTCCAGGCCGCCAGAGAAAAGATACTGCCGGAGGTCATGGATGCCGGGACTGACCCCGCGAAGGTGTTGACCGACAAAGCCCTCGCGCAAGTGTCCGACGACGCGTCACTGAAAAACTGGATCCGGGAAGCGATGGACGCCAATGCGAAAGTGGTGGCTGATTTCAGGTCCGGAAAAGAGTCGGCCGCGATGTTCCTCGTCGGTCAGGTCATGAAAAAAAGCCAGGGCAAGGCCAACCCGGGCAAAGTGAAAGACCTGCTGCTTCAGACTTTGAAGCAAGGCTAGGGGTGCACCGTTGCGTTTTTTGAAGATATTTCTCGCAACCCTCGTTTTCCTCGCAGTCGCTTTTTTCGTGGTGAGAGGCTGTGCGCCGAAAAAAGCGCGGCCGCTAGTGAAGCTTCCGCATGCGAAGATCCTTTATCAGGAAACGGCCCCGCCGACCGGCGTACAGCCGAGGATGGCCATTATTCTCGATGACTGGGGTCATAATCTCGCGCTCACGAAAGTGGCTGTGGATATCCGTCGACCGCTCACGCTCGCGGTGCTCCCGAACCTTGCGCATAGCCGCAGCATCGCCGAGATGGCGCACGCCAACGGTCTCGCGGTCATCGTGCACATGCCCATGCAGCCAATAGGCAAGAACGAAACACTTGAGCCGCACACCCTCAAAGTGGATATGCCTCGATCCACTATCCTGGCCTACCTTGATGAGGCGGTGTCCGCCATTCCTTATACCGAAGGCATGAACAATCACATGGGCTCGGCGGTCACCAGCGATCTGCGCGTGATGAACATTGTGCTTTCCCTTCTCAAGAAGAAGGGTCTGTTTTTCGTGGACAGCAACGTGATCTCGTCCACGGTGTGTCCGGCCGTCGCCAAAGAAACGGGTATCCGTTTTGCCAAACGCGACGTGTTCATCGACAACGTGTTGAAACCCGAGGTGATCAAAGAACGCCTGCGCGACGCCGAAAACATCGCGCTGAAAACCGGCCTCGTGGTGGTGATCGGGCACGCCAAAAAGACGACGCTCACGGCCATCGCTGAAATGGTCCCCGACATCGAAGCCAAGGGCATCCGCTTGGTGTATGCGCGGGAAATAGTGGAATGATCACTCTCGGCATCGAAACCTCCTGCGACGAAACCTCCGTGGCCGTTTTAAAGGGTAAAAGCCGTATCCTGTCCAACATCACGCTTTCCAGCCTGGCCGAACATAAAAAATTCGGCGGGGTGGTGCCGGAGATCGCCTCACGCTCGCATCTCGAGAGCGTGCTCCAGTGCCTCGACGCCGCGCTGAAAAAAGCGCGCGTGCCACTGAAGCGCGTGGATCTCGTAGCGGTGACCCAGGGCCCCGGACTCATGGGCTCACTCCTCGTCGGGATCTCGGCGGCCAAGGCACTTTCCCTGGCGCTTAAAAAACCCCTGGTGGGGGTGGACCATGTTCTCGCGCATATCTATGCGGCGTTCCTGTCGGAGAGGACGCTGCGTTTCCCATGCCTCGGACTCGTGGTTTCCGGCGGCCATACGCTGCTCTTGGACATGCGCAGCGCCTCGAAATGCGAGGTTGTAGGCACTACCATCGATGATGCGGTCGGTGAAGCCTTCGACAAAGTTGCAAAAATCCTGGGTTTGGGGTACCCTGGAGGTCCGGAAATCGATCGTTTAAGCCGGGGGCAGGACCCGAACCGGTTTTTCTTCACCCGACCCTATCTCTCAACCGATTCCTTGAACTTTAGTTTCAGCGGCATCAAAACGGCTGTGCTGTACCAGGCAGAAAAACTGAAGGCGAAAGGACGCTTGACCGCCTCGGCGAAAAAAGGCATCTCCGCCGGCTTTCAGGAGGCCGTCTGCGAAACGCTGGTGCAGAAAAGCGTGAAGGCCGCCAAGCGCCGTGGCCTCCGCTGCATCGTCGTCGGGGGCGGCGTCAGCGCCAATTCGCTTCTGCGCCGCAAATTCGACCGGGTGTCCCAGAACGGCCTGCGCGTGGTGTTCCCGCCGGGTGCCCTTTGCCAGGACAATGCCGCGATGATCGCGGGGTTCGGGGCCGCGCTTCACCGTGAGGGCAGGCGCGACTCTCTCGACATGGCCGCTTATTCGGATTTCAAACAAAGGTCGCATGGAAATCAAGCCTAACGAATACGAAGACTATTTAAAAGAAGAGTACCTCAGCGTCCGCGAGGCCGCCGAGATGCTCGAGATCACTGAAGACGAACTGCGCCGCCTCGCGCACGAGAACAAGATCCCTTCGCACAACATCGCGGGCGTGTTCCTGCGCCTCAAGAAAAAAGAAGTGGAGGACCTGAAGAACCGATGGCGTATCGGGCGGCATGATCTCTTCCCGGTCGGCCATGAGCCAGTTCTTCCCGAGGCTACGGAGAAGCCGAGCCTGAGCGAAAAGCTCGCCGATCTCTGGTATTTCAATGATTTTTATATCATCTGTTCGGCGATCATCGCAGTGCTTTTGTATCTCATCATTTCTTCCCAGTAATGACCAGCGTTTAGCGCAGAGCGCACAGCGGATAGAAAGATAAACATCTCAAGATCTACGCCTATACGCTATCCGCTATACGCTAAAAAATGCCAAATAAATCCTCTCACATGAAAGTCGCCTTGCTTGACGGCAATTCTTTCTGCTACCGCGCCTTTTACGCGATCCGTGAGCTGCGCAACTCGAAAGGGGAGCCGACGAACGCCATTTACGGGTTCATCACGATGCTCGAAAAGCTCCTAAAAGACATACGCCCGGACGGCGTGGCCGTGACCTTCGATCTGAAAGGGCCGACTTTCCGTCACAAGCGTTATGAACAGTACAAGATCGAGCGCAAGCCCATGCCGGACGACCTCGTCACGCAGATCCCCGCGATTAAAGAAGCCGTTCGCGCGATGAACATCCCCATTTTTGAAAAAGAGGGTTTCGAGGCCGATGACGTGCTCGCGACGCTCGCGAGGAAACTCGAAAAGGCGGGCCATGACACTTATCTCGTCACCGGCGACAAGGATCTCTTGCAGCTCGTGTCCAAGCGTGTGAAGGTGCTGAACCCGCAGAAGGACAATTTCATTTACGGCGAAGCCGAGGTGCGCCAGCGTTTTGGCGTGGCCCCCGGCCAGGTCGTGGAGATCATGGCGCTCATGGGGGACGCCTCGGACGGGATCCCCGGTGTGCCGGGGATCGGGGATAAAACGGCGTCGAAGCTCATCATCGAATACGGATCGCTGGAAGGGGTGCTGAAGAACGCGCACAAGATGCCGACCGGGCAGCTGCGCCTGAACCTCGAAAAATACAAGGACCAGGCGCGCCTCTCGAGGGAGTTGGCGGTGGCCGACTGTGAAGTGCCGCTCGACATCGATATCGAGCTGCTGCGCCGCCGTGAACCGGATATCGAAAAACTCATGGAGATCTATCGCCGCTGGGAGTTCAGGACACTGCTGAAAGCCGTCACGCCCGAGGAAAAGAACGCCGACGACAAGACGCTGGATTATACGCTCATCGAAGACGAGGCCAGTTTTCAGAAATTGAAAAAGACGCTGGCCTCGAAAAAAGAGTGGGCGTTCGATTTTGAGACCACAAGCGCGAGCCCGATGCTGGCGAAGCCAGTCGGGATTTCTTTTTCTTTCAAGGAGAAAGAGGCATTTTACGTGCGTTTCGAGGCCGGCAAAAGCGGCCCCATGAGCGCCCAAAAGTGCCTGCAGTCTCTGAAAAAGCTTTTCGAGGATCCGCATGTCCACAAGATCGGCCAGAACTTGAAATACGAGGCCATCGTCCTGAAGCATTTCGGCATCGAGCTTGCCGGGATCCATTTCGACACCATGATCGCGTCGTATTGTCTGAATCCAGCGAAACCCAACCATAACCTCGATGACATCGCGATGGAGCACTTGGGACTGCGCATCACGCCCACCCACGAGCTCATCGGGAGCGGGAAAGGACAGATCACGATGGACCAGGTGCCCATCGAGAAGCTGTACCGCTATGGCTGTCAGGACAGCGACATCGTGTACCGCCTGCGCCCTCTGCTCGAAAAAAAGCTCGAGGAGAAAGACCTGCAGGGACTCTTTCAGAATATGGAGATGCCGCTGGTGCGCGTGCTGGCGGGCATGGAATACGCCGGCGTTGCCATCGACCGGAAGCTCTTGGGCCAGCTTTCCAAAGAAATGGACAAGGCGCTCACGGAGCTCACGCGTGAGATCCACCACCAGGCAGGGCAGGAATTCAACATCAATTCCCCGAAGCAGCTCAGCGAGATTTTATTTGAAAAGCTTGGCCTGCCTATGGTAAAAAGGACAAAGACAGGTGCATCCACGAACGTGGATGTTTTGACCGAGCTTTCCGAAATTCACTCGCTCCCCAAGGAAATTTTAAAATTCCGAGAACTTTCGAAGCTGAAATCCACTTATGTCGATGCGCTTCCGCTTTTGGTGAACCCGGAAACCGACCGCGTGCACACCTCTTTCAACCAGACGGTGACGGCGACGGGACGGCTTTCCTCCAGCGACCCAAACGTGCAGAACATTCCCGTGCGGCGCGACGAGGGCCGGAAGATCCGTGGGGCGTTCGTGGCGGGCTCGAAGGACTCGGTGCTGGTGTCCGCCGATTATTCGCAGATCGAACTGCGCGTGCTGGCGCATCTGTCGGGGGACAAGAGCCTCGTGAAGGCGTTCCGCGAGGGCGCGGACATTCATCGCTACACGGCGAGTCTCATTTTCAACACCGATATGAAAAAGGTGACGGATGCGATGAGGGATTCGGCCAAGACCGTGAACTTCGGTGTCTTGTACGGCATGGGGGCGTTCAGCCTCGCGAAGACGCTGAAGATCTCCAACGACGCGGCGCGGGAGTTCATCAAGGCTTATTTTGACCGTTACCCGGAAGTGAAAAGTTATCTCGACGAGACGGTGGCCAAGGCGAGGAAGCAAGGGTTCGTTTCCACTTTTTTCAAGAGAAGGCGCTACATTCCCGAGATCCTGTCCAATGACGCGCGCATGAAAAGTTTCGCGGAGCGGACGGCGATCAACGCCCCGATCCAGGGGACGGCGAGCGACATCATCAAGATCGCGATGAATTCCATCGTCGAAAACATCGCAAAGTCAGGCCTGAAGTCGCGGATGCTCCTGCAAGTGCATGACGAATTGCTTTTTGAGACGCCGAAGCGTGAGCTGAAAGAACTGGTCGCGATGGCGCTGCATGAAATGAAGAGTGCCGTGTCGTTCAAGGTACCGATGGAAGTGTCGGTGAAGGCCGGGCCGAACTGGCTCGACATGGAAGACCTGAACTAAGCGTGAAAATTCTTTTTTGCGCCAGCGAAGTGCATCCCTTCGCGAAGACAGGCGGGCTCGCCGACGTGGCCGGCTCGCTGCCGCCGGCGCTGGGCCGGCTCGGCGTCGAAGTGCTGGTGATGACGCCGAAGTATCGCGGCGTACAGAGCGAGACGACGCAGCTGGCCCCAGGCGTGCAGCTGCGGTTCATTGAAAACGAGGTGTTCTTCAACCGAAGCGGTCTTTACGGCAACGAGCAAGGCGATTATCCGGACAATCTGAAGCGCTTCTCGTTCTTCTGCCATGAAGCGCTTGCGGCCTGCGAGGCCATGCGTTTCGAGCCGGACATCGTGCACGCGCACGACTGGCAGGCGGCGCTGATGCCGGTGATCCTGAAGACGCGTCTTGCGAACAGCCGGTTCTTTGCCAGAACGCGCAGTGTGCTGACGGTACACAACCTCGCCTATCAGGGGCAGTTTCCGAGCAGGCAGTTCGCGGACATGGGACTGGACGAGTCGCTTTTCAACATCGATGGTTTTGAGTTTTACGGCAAGGTCAACATGCTGAAGGCCGGCATCATTTATGCGGACGCGCTCAGCACCGTGAGCGCGACTTACGCGAAAGAGATCAAGACGCGGAACTACGGCTTTGGCCTCGACGGCGTGATACGCGCGGAGAAAAAGAGCGTGCGGGGCATCCTGAACGGCATTGACTGCGACTTTTGGGACCCCGAGAAAGACGCGCGCATTGAAAAAAATTATTCGGCCAGGGAGCTGTCCGGAAAACTCGCGTGCAAGGCCGCGCTTCAGGCGCTGTGCAAGTTTGAAGTGAACGAAAAGACGCCAGTGTTCGCGATGGTGACGCGACTGGCCGAGCAAAAGGGGCTGGACCTTTTTGCGGAGATCTGCGACGAGTTTCTGTCGCTGGGCGCGCAATTCGTTCTGCTGGGCGAAGGGGACCGCGTGTATCACACGACTTTCAAGAATATCGCGGCGAGGCACCCAAAGAACGCCGCCGTGTTTCTCGGCTTCAACGCGGAGAATGCGCATGCGCTTTATTCGGGCGCGGATTTCTTTCTCATGCCGTCGTTGTTCGAACCATGCGGGCTGGGGCAGATGATCGGCATGCGTTATGGGACAGTACCCGTGGTGCGGCGCACGGGTGGACTCGCCGACAGCGTCGTGGATGTGGCCTCACCCGGTGGGAACGGGATCGTGTTCAATGCCGGCACGGGGGCGGCTCTTCTGAAGGCCCTGAAGAGAGCGTTTCAGTGTTTCAGGGACCCGGGAAAAATGGCGTCGCTGAGGACGCGCGGCATGGGCTGTGATTTTTCTTGGGACAAGAGCGCGAGAGAATATTTGAAATTTTACGGAGAGCTTCGAAAACCGTGATCACCATAGGCCTGACGGGCGTCCTCGCCTCCGGAAAGACGGAGACCGCGAAGCTTTTCCAAAAGCACGGCGCGAAGATATTCGACGCGGACAAGGCCGCCAAAAGACTGCTGCGAAAAGGAAGACCGCTGCAAAAGGCCGTCGTGACGATCTTCGGCCGCCGGTTCCTGCAGAAGAACGGCGAGTTGGACCGTAAGAAGCTCGCCGCCTACGTGTTTGGCCGGCCGGCGGATCTGAAAAAGCTTAATATCCTGATACACCCGGGCGTGATATTTGAAAGCCTGCAATTCGTGAGGCGGCATCACCGGCAGGAAGGCGTGCTCGTGCTGGACGTGCCGCTTCTTTTCGAATCCAAGATGGAGAGACTCGTGGATTTCACGGTGGTCGTGAGCTCCCCGCAGCGTAAGATCTTTTCGAGGGCGGCCGAACGCGGACTTTCGCCGGCCCTCACGCGGAAAATATTGTCGGCACAGTGGCCGCTCCGTAAAAAGGAAAAGGCCGCCGATTTCGTGATCCGGAACGACAGGGATCTGTCCAAGCTCAGGCGGGAAGTTCGCCGTGTGTTCGGAGAGATCACCCACCGCAACGGCACCTAATTTTATAAACAGGAGGAAAGTCGAAGATGGACATTGATCTGGCAAAGTTGAAAAAAATGAAAATGGCCGAATTGAACAACCTGGCGCATTCGATGAAAGTGAACGGCGTCAGCGGTATGAAAAAACAGGACCTGATCTTCAAGATCCTGCAGGCACAGCCCGAGAAAGACGGCGGTGTCATGACCGGGGAGGGTGTGCTCGAGATCTTGCAGGACGGCTTCGGTTTCCTCCGTTCTCCCAATTACAATTATCTGCCCTGTCCCGACGATATTTACGTGTCGCCGTCGCAGATCCGCAAATTCAACCTGCGGACAGGGGACACCGTGGCCGGACAGATACGCCCGCCGAAAGAAGGCGAACGGTACTTTGCCATGCTGATGGTGGAAAAGGTGAACTTTGAGTCGCCCGAGGAAGGCAAAGAGAAGATCCTCTTTGATAATCTGACGCCTCTGTACCCGAAGGAAAAGTGGCAGCTCGAAGCCGCACCGACCGAAGTGTCGACGCGCATCCTCGACCTGCTCGCCCCGATCGGGCAAGGCCAGCGCGGGCTCATCGTCGCGCCGCCTTACAGCGGCAAAACGGTGCTGTTGCAGAAGATCGCCAACAGCATCACGACGAATCATCCGGACGCCGTGCTCATCGTGCTGCTCATCGACGAGCGTCCGGAAGAAGTCACGGACATGCAGCGTTCGGTGAAAGGTGAGGTCATTAGCTCCACCTTCGACGAACCGGCCGAGCGTCACGTGCAGGTCGCGGAGATGGTGCTCGAAAAGGCCAAGCGCCTCGTCGAGTCGAAAAAGGACGTCATCATCCTCCTCGACAGCATCACGCGCCTGGCGCGGGCCTACAACACGACGGTGCCGCATTCCGGGAAGATCCTCTCGGGCGGTGTGGACTCGAACGCGCTGCACAAGCCGAAACGCTTTTTCGGCGCCGCACGCTGTCTCGAGGAAGGCGGGAGCCTCACGATCATCGCGACGGCCCTCGTCGACACCGGCAGCCGTATGGATGAGGTCATTTTCGAAGAGTTCAAGGGCACGGGCAACATGGAAGTGCAGCTGGACCGCAACCTCTTCCAGCGGCGCATCTATCCGGCCATCGACATCAAGCGCTCGAACACCCGGCGCGAGGAACTGCTCGTGGACAGCGAGGACCTTGCGAAGATCTGGATCCTGCGCAAGGTGCTGAACGAACTCAACAGTACCGAGGCGATGGAGCTTCTCGTCGAAAAGATATCAAAGACGAAAAGCAACAAAGAGTTCCTGAAAAGCATGAACAAAGGTTAAAAAGGAGAAGGGACATGAAAGAAGGCATTCATCCGAAATACCTGGAGACCACGATCACCTGCAACTGCGGGAACGTGATCCAAACGCGCTCCACGAAGCAGAACATCCGCGTCGAGATCTGCGCGAGCTGCCACCCGTTCTTCACGGGCAAGCAGAAACTGATCGACAGCGCCGGCCGCGTCGAGAAGTTCCAGAAGCGCTACGCAAAGAAAAGTAAGTAATGGCGAAAAACGAAAAGCGCAAAGTGAAAAACTGTGGGGTCACTGCGTGACTTTTAATAAAAGTCGCGCTAGCGACACCATAACTTTTCGCTTTTCGCTTTTCACTTTTCGCCTTTCTCTCTAACTTTCATCCCATGCGTTTCCTCAAGCTCGTCGACGATAAATTAACACGCCTGAAAGAGGTCGAAAGACTTCTCCAGGATCCGGCCGTCACGCAGGACCAGTCCCGGCTGAGAGAGCTCGGGAAAGAGTTCCGCAACCTCGAGAAAATAGCCGTGCTGCACGAACAGTATCTCCGGCTGCGCGGCGAGATCGCCGAGGTGGAAAAGATGCTCGGAGATAAGAACCAGGCCGCGGACTTGGCGACCCTAGCCAGTCACGAGCTGGGGGCCCTCGAAGGAAAAAAGACCAAGGTCGTGCGGGAACTCGAGGCGCTTTTCATGCAGGACGACCCGCTGCTCTCGAAGAACGTGATCCTCGAGATCCGGGCCGGCACCGGCGGCCTCGAAGCCGGGCTTTTTGCCGCCGATGTTTTCCGCATGTACACCAAGTTCGCCCAAAACAGCGGTTTCAAAGTTGAGATCCTCTCCAGTTCTCCCAACGAAGCCGGCGGTTTCAAGGAGATCGTCGCCTCCATCACCGGCGAGCAGGTCTACGCCCGGTTCAAATTTGAAAGCGGCACGCATCGCGTGCAACGAGTCCCTGCCACCGAGGCCCAAGGCCGCATCCATACTTCCGCCATCACCGTGGCGATCTTGCCGGAGGCCGAGGAGGTCGAGGTCGACATCAAGCCCGAAGACCTGCGCATCGACGTTTTTCGTTCCGGCGGTCCCGGGGGGCAGAGCGTGAACACCACGGATTCGGCCGTGCGCATCACACACGTGCCTTCCGGCCTCGTTGTGAGCTGTCAGGACGAAAAGTCCCAGCTGAAGAACAAGCAAAAAGGCATGAAGATACTCCGCGCGCGGCTTTTCGAAAAGATCACGAACGAGCGCAATGCCGCCATCGCCAAGCAGAGAAAAGCACAAGTCGGCAGCGGCGACCGCAGCGAAAAGATACGCACCTACAATTTTCCAGACCGCCGCGTCACCGATCACCGCATCGGCCTCACCGTGTACAACCTGGAGTCCGTGATGGACGGAGACTTGGGAAAGTTCGTCGATGCGCTTTTTGAGGCTGAAATTGAAAAAAACTAGCCTACGGGGTCAGACCCCTATTGGAAGTCACACTGCGGGGTCTGACCCCCTGGCCGACAATCTCACGTTTCTTAAACGGATCGAACGTTGCATGTCTAACGCGGGCATCGTGAGCGCCGGCGTCGAAGCCGAGACGCTGGTGCGGCATTTCGCGAAAACCGACCGCCTCGATTTTTTCACCGGCGCGTCCGTTTTGACGACGCCTCAAAAACAAAGCGTCCGCCGAGCGCTTCAAAAAAGGGCGGCCGGAACGCCGTTGGGCTACGTTCTGAAAGAAGCGGATTTTTTAGGCAGGCCGTTCTTCGTTGATGAGAGCGTGCTCATCCCGAGACCCGAGACCGAGATCCTCGCCGAACAGGCCATGGAACGGATCGAAGGACGGCGGGAAGCGCTTGAAATCCTTGATGTTGGGACAGGCAGCGGGTGTTTGGCCGTCAGTTTGACTTTGGCCAGGACAGACTGTAGAATGACCGCCGTCGATGTTTCTTTGAAAGCGCTTCGTGTCGCAAGGAAAAATATCGACCGCTACGGACTGAACGGAAAAATCGTGCTCGCCACCAGCGACCTTTTCGAGTCCTTCGGGAAAGAAAAAAAAGGCTCGTGGGACGTCATCGTTTCCAATCCGCCTTATATCCCGCGCGAGGAACTGCGGACGCTGAGCCGCGAAGTGCGCCGGGAGCCTCGCATCGCTTTGGACGGCGGGCCGAAGGGCCTGGCAGTGGTGCTGAGACTGCTACGAGAGGCGCCGTATTTCCTTAAAAAAGACGGCTGGCTTCTCATGGAGATCGGCCAGGGCCAGGCGAAGAGCGTCCAAAGAAGCGCTTTGAAAAAAAATTATCGTTCCATCGCGTTCGTGAAAGACCTTCTCGGGATCGAGCGCGTTTTTGCGGGGCAAAAGAAGGGCTGATGGATAAGATCGTCATTGAAGGGGGCAAACGCCTCGAAGGCGTCGTGGACATCAGCGGCGCAAAGAACGCGTCACTGCCTATCCTGGCCGCGACTTTTCTTTCAAAAGAACCGTCGGTGATCAAGAACGTTCCGCAGGTCGCGGACGTTTTCACGATGGTGAAGATCCTGAAATCGCTGGGCGCGAAAGTGCAGCACGAGGGCGGCACCATCCGCGTGCACCCGCAGGAAAATCGCGAGCCGGTGCTGCCGTACAAGCTCGTGAGCACCATGCGCGGCTCCATCTGTTTTCTCGGGCCGCTTCTGGCGCGCTGCGGCGAGGCCAAGGTATCGTTCCCTGGCGGATGCGTCATCGGCCCGCGGCCGATAGACCTGCATCTCAAAGGCATCCGGGCGCTGGGCGCTCAGGTGGAACTGGACCACGGCTATGTCGTGGCAAAGGCCAAGCAGTTAAAGGGCGCGCGTATTTATCTCGGTGGCGCTTACGGCTCAAGTGTCCTGGGCACGGCCAATATCATGATGGCCGCGGTGCTGGCCAAAGGTCGCAGCACCATTGACAACGCGGCCTGTGAGCCCGAAGTCGTGGACCTCGGCAATTTTTTGAAAAAAATGGGCGCAAAGATCGAGGGCCTCGGTTCGCCATCCATCGAGATCGAGGGAGTGAAGAAGCTCTCGGGAGCGACCTATTCGCTGATCACCGACCGCATCGAGGCGGGGACTTACATGATCGCGGCCGCTATCACGCGCGGCGACCTGACGATACGGAACATGAACCTGCACACGCTGGGGGCCATGCTCGACAAGCTGAGAGAGGCCGGCGTGGTCATCACCGAGAAGAACGGCCATGTCCGCGTGCGCCGTGAGAGAATGTTGAGGCCGGTGTCGGTTACCACGCTCCCGTATCCGGGGTTCCCGACGGACCTGCAGGCGCAGATGATGGCGCTGATGACGGTGGTGCCCGGCATCAGCGTGATCACGGAAAAGATCTACACGGACCGTTTCATGCACGTGTCGGAGCTGAGCCGCATGGGCGCGAATATCATGCTCGAGGGTAACAGCGCTATCGTGTCGGGCTGCAAAAAATTAAGTGGCGCGCCGGTGATGGCGTCAGACCTGCGTGCGAGTGCGGCGCTAGTGCTCGCGGGGCTTGTCGCCGAGGGGACGACGGAGGTGTCGCGCGTGTATCACCTGGACCGCGGGTACGAAAATCTGGTACAGAAACTGAAAACGCTGGGCGCGAAGATCCGCCGCGAAAAAGAGATCAAATAACCTACGGGGTCAGACCCCTATTGGACGCAGCCTGCGGGGTCTGACCCCATGGCCGAATAAGGAGGACGAATGGTTGTAATTCGCCTGAAAAGCGTGGGGACGAAGAAAAAAAGGAAGCACCGTCTCGTCGTCACGGACACGAAATTCCCGCGCAACGGGCGTTTCATCGAGGAAGTGGGGCACTGGGACCCTTCCAAGGAAAAAGCAGTCATAGTCGTGAAAGTGGAGCGTGTGCAGCACTGGATGAAGCAGGGGGCACAGCCCTCGGAAACCGTTCGGTCTATCCTGAAAAAGGCGGGAGTAAAGTTTTAATTTGAGGATAGATATCCTCACCCTTTTCCCGGAAGCTTTCGATTCGTTCTTACATCACTCGATCGTGAAGCGTGCGCTGGCAAAGGGCGCCATCAGCGTTCGCGTGCACGACTTGCGCGAGTATACGCATGACCGGCATCGCAGCTGCGATGACAAGCCTTTTGGCGGCGGGCCGGGGATGCTCCTAAAGCCCGAGCCGATATTCGAAGCGATGGAAAAGCTTTTCGGCCGCCGGAAACCACGTTTTGTCTATTTTACGCCCAGCGGGAAGCACCTGGATCAGAAGACGGTCCGGAAATTCGCCAGGGAAAAGCACATTGTTCTGCTCTGCGGCCACTATGAGGGCGTCGATCAGCGTGTCATCGACGGGCTTGTCACGGACGAGGTTTCCATCGGCGACTACGTGCTCACCGGCGGGGAGCTGCCGGCCATGGTGCTCGTGGATGCCCTGGCGCGGCTGCAAAAAGGGGTACTCGGGAACCAGCAGTCGAACTTATTTGAATCTTTCAGCGGGAATCTGCTAGAATACCCGCAATACACGAGGCCGGCCGAGTACCGGGGGCGGAAAGTCCCCGCGATCCTGCTTTCCGGCGACCACGCGCGCATCGCCAAATGGCGCGAAGCGGAAGCCGTGAAAAGGACGCGGAAAAGGCGTCCGGACCTTTTGCGCGGCAAGAAATCATAAAGAAGGGGAATAGTGTCATGCATCCATTGGTCAAGTTATTCGAGTCCGAACAAGAAAAAAAGGACATCCCTTTTTTCAAGGTCGGCGACAGCGTCCGTGTTTCCGTGAAGGTCGAGGAAGGCGACAAGACGCGCACACAGCTTTTTGAGGGCATCGTGATCGGCAAGCAAGGCTCCGGCCTCCGCCAGAGTTTCACGGTGCGCCGTATCTCTTTCGGCGAGGGCGTCGAGAGGAATTTTCCGTTCCATTCGCCGACGGTGCAGAAGATCGAGCTTGTCCGCTCGGGCAAAGTGCGTCGTTCGAAATTGTATTACCTGAGAAAATCAACGGGCAAGAAGGGCCGAATTGAGGAAGAGCGCAAGCGAGAAGCGGCGCCGTCAGCTCCTTCAGCATGACCAATATTTCCTGAATCAGGGATTTTCGTCCCTGGCGGGCGTGGATGAGGCTGGACGAGGCCCCTTGGCGGGCCCGGTGGTCGCCTCAGCCGTGATCGTCAGGGATTTTTCGTTTTCATGCCGGGTGGATGACTCGAAGGCGATGACGGCCGGGGAGCGTCATTCGGCGTACGGCGAGATCCTGGAGCGCTGCGACGTCGGCGTGGGCATCGTGGGGCCGGGAAGCATCGACCGCGTGAACATCCTCGAGGCGACGCTTCTGGCGATGCGTCAGGCGGTGATGAATCTCTCCCAGCCGCCGGATTGCGTGCTCGTGGACGGACGCGAGACACCCAAACTACCGCATCTCCAGATCCGCATCGTGAACGGGGATGCACTTTCATTCTCCATCGCGTGCGCCTCGGTGGTCGCAAAAGTGGTGCGCGACAGCCTGATGGATTATTACGACGAGATCTACCCGGATTACGGTTTTTCGCGCCAC